>JAPLCR010000161.1:0-9825 GCA_026392135.1 Armatimonadota bacterium | reverse complement strand
GGTACTCCGTGTTGTCGTTCACCCCAGCAAAGCGTCCCGTTGCAGGGTAGGAGCCAAATCGGTGAAGTATCTCGAACCACCAGCGCGTTTCATAGCCGAGGCTTTTGGACTGGTCATCACGGGGACGAAAACCCAAGAAGTTTAGGCTACCTCCGGTCTCCCGTTGTTTTCGGGTTCCGATAACCCCGCCTTTTGTCGTTGCGGTAGCCTGTACTCCGCTTTGAGGTGTTACTGGGTAGATGTGGTCTACGAGCATATCTGTCAGGATAGTTTGGGGAGGTAGCCCTTGCAGGTAGCCAGTAAACTCCACCTGCCTTCCGGGAGCCATCCCGCCTTCGTTCAGATTCGGCGTATAGTCTACGCCAAATAGCCCAGCCCACTTTTTGAGAATCGGCTCTCCTTTATCGGAGAGAATGGGAGGCGGTCCTGACCAGATGACGCACCCTCCACCTGCGGTAAACGCATCCATAAGGGTAAGCAGTGCCGTTGAAGGGAATGGCTCAAACGTTGCATCGTTTGAGCTCTACACCGCCATTTTTAACGCGCCCCTGTTCCAGCAGTTTGTCCTGGGTAATTAGGTTGTCGTAGCCATACTGCGCCATCCAGCTACCAAAGCGTTCCTCTACCGCAACCAAGTCCATCGGGTAGAGCATTAGAACGCTAACATCCCGATGCTCCATACCCTGTACCATTCCATACAGAGGAGACCCTGCTGCGCCGTAGGTGTTCACCAAAGAGGTTCGTCGTTTGTGTAGCTCGGTGGGCATTCCCCAGTGTGCGGCGTAGGAGTAGGGGACTTCATTTAGAATTCCGGTAGAGCAAGCCAAAGAAAGTCCGACGTAGTTCCTATCTAGCCAACCAATTTCACAGTGGTCATTGCCATTGCCCGTCAGAAAATCTCCCCACTTAAAATAGTCGTAGCAGGCTGAAGCCGCCTGATTCCCCTGTGTCCCATTTATCTACAGTTGGGCTTTCCGCCCAAGTTGCATGAGCGCGTGACTCTAGTTTGTGTCCCATACGTTTTTCGGCGTGGCGCTTCGCCTCTGTGAAGAGGTCGGTCACACCGTTTTGCAAGAGATGATAGTATCGCGCCCTAAACAGCGCCGTTTGGCGAATGGCTTCAGGCGTAGCACCGAAAACGTGAGAGCCGTCTGACTTCGCGCTCAAATCGGTTGCGGTGTCTTCCTGCCCCGTGCAGAAGTAGATCATATACTTTGCGAGATCGGCATACTCCTCGCCATACTTTGCGGCGAATCGTTTCGATAGTCCTGCACTTACATAGCGCAGAGCGAAAGTACCGTTGTCGTGATGCCCAAAGTAGTTCCAGTCCTGTTGAATGTGCATTTCGTCGGAGTAGAGTGCGTTGAGCTTTACACCTGCGTTGGCATATTTGTCTACAAGCGTGGTGAGGAACGGCAGGGCGTGGTCACTGAAATAGTCCATCTCTGGTGTTTTGTACTGTTGAACGACGAGGACGCGGTTCCTATCTCCAATATCCGCCCGCCCTTTGCCATAAACGCGAATACGCGCTAGGCTGGCATCCTGCGGAGTGCGGGTATAGCGTTCCATCTTTGCAGTGTCGGTAATCTCAATAATAGAGTCTGGAGTTACAGTTTTGTAGTGTGTTCCCGCAATAGGCGTCTCTTGAAAAGCGAAGACCCGCACGCCGCTGTCCGCTAACTCTATGATGCCTTTGTTGTTCGCCCAGCGTTTTTGTTGCCAGAGTTGGACGCTGTACGCCCCTGTTTTGGGGTCGCGCACGCCTTTGCGGTAGTGGAGCCAGAGACCAGATTCGCCAGTCTGATTTACATAGCCGGGACCAATCTCTAGCGGACTGAGTAGACTTAACTCCAAGCCCAATCCGTAGCCCTGTGCGAATTTGCTGACTGCCGCGATGCGCTTCACATAAGCGTCCATGTCTGGCGTGAATTTGCGGGGACCTTCCTGACCGGGGCGATACTGGCTAAAGAAGTGGTCGAAGGCAAGTATGAGGGTATGGTGTCCGGCGGCTTTCGCTTTTTCGCAAACAGAGCGCAGACTGCCCTCCTCTTTTTGAAAACCGAGCGACAGATTGAGGACGGTGTCAGGGTTCGCTAGTGATTTTAGCTCTTTATCGCTAACAAGAATGATAACCGACTTTCCTAACTGAAAACTCCAAGCACCCGGATAACTGACCAGTTCGCCTGCGAACACTTTTTCTGTAACATCCGTCATGGATGTGTTCTCCTCTTTTGCTTTGACCGTTAGATTTCCTGCAAGTCCCTCTGAGTGAAAGGCATAGAGACAAGTTCCCGATGAGAGGTACAAACTCCTGCCCATCGTGCAGGAAAACTTTTTGAGCCACGCACAGGAGAGCGGTCTCCTTTTGAGAAGTAGGAGATATTGTGCCGCTGTGGATATAAGGAGAGTAAAGTTAGAACCTTGCTACAATAAAGGGGCGGGGAGAGGTGGCGTAAAACGAGGTAGTACGCCGCTCCTTCCGGCTTTAGAAGTCAGAGTGAGCGGCGTACTGGAGGTTGGTCAGTGATGCGAAATCTCGCTCACTATCCAATAGTGCGAAACGAGGCGTACACAGGAGTTATCTATTTGATAAATAACATCTCCTGATACGTGGGAAGTGGCCAGAGTTCATCAGAGACGATACCTTCCAAGATATCGACAGCGATACGAACCTGACTCATGGCGGGGAGGACGCTATCACGGTACGAGAGTGCATGGGTGAGGAGGTCATCGTCTCCCTCATGCTCCAAAGCGTGTTCAAGCGCATGGATACCAGTCTCTAGGCTATCGGTCAGTTCAATGACCTTGTCCAGCATGGCGGTATTTGGTGTTTTGCCCAGCCCTACAAGATTCACCGCGAGAGTGGCGAGTTGAGCCTGATAGGCGAGAGCGGCGGGTAGGATTTTGGTCTTTGCAATCTCCAGTGCAAGAAGTCCCTCTGTATTGATGTCACGGCAGTACTTTTCTAGCAGGATATCGTACCGGCTCAAGACCTCCCGCTCAGAGAGTACATTGTATTTTCCGAGTACGGCAATATTCTCTGGTGTAACGAGTGCGGGCATTGCGTCGAGGGTGTTTCTTAGATTGGGAAGCCCACGCTTCTCGGCTTCAGCGTGCCACTCATCGGAGTAGCCGTTGCCGCCGAAGACGACTGCCGAATGCTCACAGGCTATCTCCTGCAACACATTCTGCACTGCTGTGTTCAGCTTATCAGGGTCGCCGCTCATATCTGTCTCTATGCGAGTGGCGATATAGTCCAGAGATTCCGCGACAATACAGTTCATGACGACGAGGGGCCAAGCTATCGACTGATTGGAGCCAACAGCGCGGAACTCGAAGCGATTGCCTGTGAAGGCGAAGGGACTGGTACGGTTACGGTCTCCGGCATGGCGGGGGAGATGCGGGAGTGTGTCCACGCCGATGGTCAGCGTACCGGAGGGCTTGGAGCTACTTGCCTCACCTATTTTGAGCTGGTTGAACACATCCTCCAACTGCTCTCCGAGGAATACAGAGATAATGGCGGGAGGTGCTTCGTTGGCTCCGAGGCGGTGGTCGTTTCCTGCGGATGCGACGGAGGTACGAAGTAGCGTAGAGTACTTATGTACCGCGCGGATGGTGGCAGCGCAAAATATCAGGAATTGAGCGTTGTCGTGCGGGTTATCGCCGGGGTCAAGCAGGTTACCAAGGTTGCAACCAAGTGACCAGTTGACGTGTTTGCCCGACCCGTTGATTCCGGCAAATGGCTTCTCATGAAGAAGACAAGCCATGCCATACTTGGTCGCCATGCGCTGGAGGGTCAGCATAATAATGTGCTGATGGTCGTGGGCAAGGTTGGCACTCTCGTAGACGGGGGCGATTTCAAACTGTCCCGGTGCTACTTCGTTGTGCCGAGTTTTGATAGGGATACCCTGTTTGTAGAATTCGTGTTCAGCCTCCATCATGAAAGCCAGCACTCGTTCAGGAATTGCGCCGAAGTAGTGATCCTCGAACTCCTGCCCTTTAGGGGGTTTTGCGCCAAAGAGGGTACGCCCTGCGTTCAACAGGTCTGGGCGTGCAAAGAAGAAGTTCCTATCAATCAGGAAGTACTCTTGCTCGGGACCAGCAGTAGCCGTTACCATACCCGGATCGTCGTGCCCGAAAGCCTTGAGGATACGTTGGGCTTGTAGGTTTAGTGCCTGCATGGAGCGTAGCAGGGGTGTTTTATGGTCGAGAGCCTCGCCCGTCCATGAGAGAAAAGCGGTGGGGATACAGAGTGTATTACCATTCGGGTTCTCGTAAATGTATGCAGGGCTAGTGACATCCCATGCCGTATAGCCACGTGCCTCAAAAGTGGAACGAATACCGCCTGAGGGGAAGCTAGAGGCATCTGGTTCACCTTGGATTAGTGCGCTTCCAGAGAACGAGGCGATAGTCCCTCCCAAACCATCTGGCTCGAAGAAACTGTCGTGCTTCTCAGCAGTCAGGCTGGTTAGGGGATAGAATACGTGAGTAAAGTGCGTTGCACCTTTCTCTAGTGCCCAAACTTTCATCGCAGAAGCAACGGCTTCGGCGACAGAGTCGTCCATTCTCTCGCCCCGTTCGATAGTGCGCCGCATGGCTTTATAGATAGGGCGAGACAACAGTTGTCGCATTACTGTGTCGTTGAAGACGTTTGTTCCATAGAGAGAGCGGGATGTCTCTCCCTCCAAGTCAATCGCATTGACGAGAGGCTTGTAGTTGATAACGGCAGAAATCGCTTCCTGCCTACCGGTCGTAGACTTCACTGCGTGCGTCCTCCTTTGAAGGAATGAGATAGAAAAACAAAATAGCCACGTACAAAAAATACTTCCGCTCTACATAGGGCGGGAGCATATCTGCTACGTGGCATCACACCAAAGTGATTCCAGAAATTTTGTGACCAATGGAAAATTAGTTTAATCTATCTCGGTTAGTTTGTCAAGCCTTTTGTGCCTTCATTAGGAAAATTGAAAAATTTCGTGGTCAATCTAGGGGGTAAGGTGCCTATTTACGCCCTCTAACCCCCGTTGTATACAGGAGAGAGGGCGTAATTGGTGAGGGCAGTAAGCTTGGTTTCGTTACTGTGTTGCGAAGGCAGTGAAGGCGATTTCGGTAATAACAGTCTCTTTTTCCTCGTGGAAAACCTTGTTTAGCTTTTTGAGCATCTCCTTTTTAAGCTTCTTCTTTCCCTCTGGAGTGTTCAACTGTTTGACCTCTTTTGCGCTCAAAATGGTTATGACACTATCGCGTAGTGGGGCGAGGTGGTGTTCCAGTTGCGTTTTTGTGAATCCTTTCCGCACGCCCACTGAAATGCTAATTCGCAGGTAGTGATCGCCCCCGCCTGACAGATTGACGGTGAACTCAGGTTCAAGCGCGACAAACTCTTCAGCAGGTTCCGAAAAAATCTCTTCGTCGTCGGCACTATCCTCCTCTGCGGCATCGCCCTTCTTGGTGTGCTTGGTCTCTTCGTCATCCGAAGCGGCTTTTTTGTGCTTTGAGGTCTTTTTTGTGTCCGCATTTTTGCCGCCCAGCACCACTTTGCCCGCAACGAGCAGTCCTACCATGAGTAAGACTAACCCAATTATGAGCGGCAGTGTACCGCCCTTTTTTTTTGTTTCCCCGCCCTCCGCCTTATGTTCCGACATAGGTTAACATCCTCCCTGAAATACCGACCAATCCGTTAATGTGGTGACTATAAAGAGGGTGGGGGAGAGATAAGAACGCGACTTAACTCCGTCTTGCGGATAACTTCCGCCTCTCTCTGACCCTCTGTCTTCATAATCACAATATCTACCCTGCGGTTACGAGCGCGATTGCCCTCTGAGATATTCGGGACGACCGGACGAATAGAGGCGTACCCCGCCGCCCGAAACCGCTTTGCATCCAGGCTATATCTCTCCGTAAACTCCCGTACAATGGCTCCTGCCCGTGAAGTGGATAGTTCCCAGTTAGATGGAAACTGCGGCGTGTTTATCTTTAGGTCACACGTATGCCCTTCCACCTGTACAGTATTTTTTACTGTTTGGAGTAGGCGCGATACTTTTGCCATCAAGGGAGACGCTCCGCCCTGTACTTCGGCTTTCCCGCGCTCAAAGAGCATATTGTCTGCCAGCATGGAGATTACAATGCCGCGTGTCTCTTGAGCCACACTTACTTTGTCTTTCAGCCTATGTTGTTCCACATATTGGTTCAGGTTCTGCATACTCTGCACGTATTTTTGCTCGGAATTTTCAGATTGGGGTGAGCCGGGCAGAACTCCTGCCCCATTGGAGGTAACAGAGACTTTGGGAGGAGTTAGAGAGCCGCGCACGGAGCTAGCTAATGACGAAAACTTCCCACGGCTCACCACTGACATAGAGTAGAGAAGCAGGAAGAAGATAGTGAGAAGAGTTATCAGGTCGGCATAGGTGAGGAGCCAGCGGTCGAGGTTCTCAGAGGCAGGGGGGGCAGATACACGTCGGCGTATCATCTTTTACCTCCTCTGGCGTGAAGCGTTATGGCGCGTTGTCGGGGAGCGACATACGACTTTAACCGCTCTTCCACAAGACGAGGAGAGTTACCTGCCTGTATTGCCAAGACACCTTCCAGAATTACCTCCTGAAGTAGTATCTCTTCACCTGCGATGGCGCGTAGTTTGTGGGCGATGGGAAGAAAGATGAGGTTTGCACTTGTTACGCCATAGAGCGTTGCGATAAACGCCCCTGCGATAAGGGGACCCATTTTACCGGGGTCGTTGAGTTGGGCGAGCATATGAATCAAGCCCATCACTGTTCCAATAATTCCGAGTGTAGGCGCAAAGCCTCCAAGTGTGGTGAAAATACTCTCTTCTGCGCGGAAGTTCATCTCCTGATAGTGTAGATCAGTAGAGAGGATGTCGCGAATGGTCTCTGGGTCGGTTCCATCTATCACCAGAAAGATACCCTGTTTGAGTAGCGGCACATCCATCGCTTTCGCATCGTTTTCCAGAGAGAGTAGCCCTTCTCGCCGCGCTTTGTCTGCGAAGCGTACAACGAGGTGAATCACCTCTCCTACGTCGCGTTTCTGTTCAGAGAAGACGCGCTTCTAGGTGAATCAGCGATTTGAGTTCGCCACCCTCCAAAATCACTGCCACAAAGAGTGCCCCAAAAGCCAATAGCACCCCTGTAATAGAGGCGAAATCTACAAATTGAACGGGCTTTCCACCATAGATGGACTGCGCGGTGCTTGTTTTATTTGGGCTGTCCGCACGGCTAACTGTCTGGTTGGGAACTGTTGAATCGCTCATCCTGCCTTCTCCAATAGACTCTGAGAGATATGCACCCCATCGGTTCGAGGAGCCATTGAGGTTGCTTTTTGCCGATACTCGGTAACTCTGCGAATGACCTCTTCTACGCTCTCTTGCACCAGTACTTTACGCCCCGTAATCATAGAGAGGACGGTGTCGGGTGTCTGCTCGATAAACTCAATGAGGTCGGCATTTACGATCAACTCACTCTGGTCAAAGCGTGTTACTTTTATCATCGGTAGTTTCTCCCGCGAATCTTCCTGCTAGATTAACTCGTTTCGCTGTGGCGGAGGCTCTTTCAATCTAGCCCTCGCTCTTCCTGAAGTGGGCAGAGAGCGAGGGCAGCTAGCATCTCAAAGGCTTATCGCTTTAGGTTGATAATCTCTTGCATCATCTCGTCAACGGTAGAGATGATTTTTGTGTTCGCCTGAAATCCCCGTTGTGTGATAATCATGTTGGTAAACTCATTGGCGAGGTCTACATTAGACATCTCAGTGTATCCCGTGCTGATTTTGCCGCGTCCGTTTTGCGCGGCAGCTCCTACCTGCGGGAGACCAGAGTTACTAGATACACGGAAGAGGTTTTCGCCTAACTTTTCCAGACCCGCAGGGTTTGAGAAAGAGGCAGTCGCTACCTGTCCGAGTACCTGAGTCTGCCCATTATTGAAAATGCCGGAGACAACGCCATTCGGTGTGATAGCGAATGTCTGGAGGGTTCCTACGGGGAAGCCGTCTTGTGAGATAGTGGTCACGCTCGAATCGCCTGCTAGTTGGGAGATACTTGCGATATCCACGTTTACGCTTAACGGGTCGGCACCTATTGGCGTAAGATTAAGGGTAATAGGGGCTTTATTTGTTAAGGCACCCTTTGTATCGAAGTAGAGTGGGCTATTGCCGGAGGTCGTGCTGTCGGTAATAGGGGATGTACCTTCGGTTACTGCCCAACCCCACTGGCTGGAGGCACCCGCAGGAGCTGTTGCGTCCAGTGCCGATTTCGTGAATTTGTAGGTAAGATTGTGCCCGACACCCAAACTATCGAAGACTTTGACAGAAGTCGTCCATGTTCCTGCCGGCGCGGTGGCGTTGAGGTTGCCTTGCAGATTTGCATTTTGGGTCGCTTTGACGGCGGTAAGGGTTCCTACCGGAATTTTAATCGTACTGCTGTTATCGAGGGCTTTTGTGAGGTCTATCTTGCCATCTTTGTCTGCGCTATACCCTACGAGGCGTAGACCATTGGATGGATTGACTAGGTTGCCCTCACTGTCTAGATCAAAGGAGCCGTCTCGTGTATAGGAGACATCCGAGCCATTGGAGACGAGGAAGAAGCCGCCGCCTTGAATGGCGAGGTCTGTCTGCTTGCCTGTGCTTTGGAGGTTGCCCTGCGTCTGAAGAGTATCCACCGCACCTAAAGTTACGCCTAAACCTACCTGCTTCGCGTTTTGCCCGCCGAGAGTAGCATTGGGACCTGCTGCATAGCGCAAGGTCTGGGAGAGTTGGTCTTCAAACGTGACGCGCCCCGCTTTGAAGCCTGTTGTATCTACGTTGGCGATATTGTTGCCAATGACATCGAGTTTGATTTGGTGCGCCTGTAGACCGCTAACACCGGCAAACATTGCTTGTAACATCTAGTGTGACCTCCGTATCGAGTGTGTGTTCCTCTCCTTCAGTCCATTGGGAGAGGGGAATAGGCTTCCGCGTTTTCTAAACGTCAGTCCAGCCTGTTGAGTGTGAAACTACGCGATAACCGCGCTGTCAATGTTGGTAAAGACATTCTGCTTCATGTTGTCTTTGTCTACCACCGTTACCACTGTTCTGTTTTTTACGCTTACGACCATCGCCAAATCGTCCATCATTACGAGGCTATCTCGTGCCCCTTTGTTTGCCGCTTTCTGCACGGCATCTTCTAGCCGCGTTATCTGTGCGGGTTGAAGGGAGATATTACGAGACTGTAATCGAGTCTGTGCGTGTGCAGAAAACTTGAGTTCCCCGCCTATCGGCTGAGGAGCCAACCCCTGTTGAGAGCGCAATAACTCGGAGAACGAGGGCTTGTCGCTATTCGCGACAGCACCCTGTGAGTGTGGGCGCGGGTGTTGCTTGGTAGGCTGGATTTGCGAAGTTAGGAGCGCGTCTTGCAGTGTATTGATTTTTGTGTCTTGCATTTTCGCACTCCTTTTAGTTCTGAACGTTGGTCAATTCGCTGAGTTTGATGGGTCTTTCTACCCCCTGCATGGTAAGAGATATCCCACTCGCATCGAACTTGACGTTCGTTACTAACCCTTTCACACTGGCTGGGGCGTTATTCTCTATATAACTTGCCGAAATGGTCTTACCCAAAAGACCTGTTGCTTGCAGTTTGGACTGTCCGTCCTGCACATTGTTCATTGTCTCTACTTGAGAGAACTGTGCAAGCTGAGCAAGCATCTGCTGCTGATCTTGCGGATTCAACGGGTCTTGGTGCGTCATCTGGGTGACCAGGAGTTTCAGAAACGTATTCTGGTCTAGCTTACTACTGTTGGTGTTGACCACTTTTGCTACAGAGGGGTCTACACTACTGACGGAACTTAC
>JAPLCR010000074.1 GCA_026392135.1 Armatimonadota bacterium | reverse complement strand
GGGTGATTTCAACTATTTTGTCTACATCTTTGAACCCAATACTGGGGTTGAGTTACGTGTTTTTGCAAAGAGTGGTCTGTTGAGGTAGGCATTTTTGTACTGGATTCTGCAAGCCCTCTTTGCCTTTCGCCTTTTGCCAGAAAAAGCATACTGTTAGGCAGGAGGTGAGGCATATTTTGACTAACTATGAGGGCAGATGAAATTAACTCCGCAAAGGATACCACAACGATGTTGACACCCGAACAACTCGATTTTTACCGTGAGAACGGTTATGTTCTCGTAAAAGGGCTACTCTCCCCAGAAGAAGCCGATGGCTACCGTAAAGAGGTACACGACCTTCTTGCTCGCCTCCAACAGTTTGATGAGATGGACGCGGCATGGGCAAGTGCAAAAGAGACCTCCGCAGCGGCGAAAACCACGAAGATTTTTCACTGCCACAACGTGCAGTTCTACTCGGCGGCATTTACCAAGTTGCTTGTAGATGATAGAGTTACCTCTATTGCTTCAGACATTATTGGCAGCCCCAATGTGCAGCTCCATCATACCAAAATGTTCGTCAAGCCCCCGGAAGTAGGTGCGCCGTTCCCTATGCACCAAGACGCACCCTATTTCCCTCACGACAACCATAGCATGATAGCGGCAATCTTCTTCTTTGATGATGCACGCGAGGAGAAGGGCTGTCTTAGGGTGGTTCCGGGAAGTTACAAGCTCGGTATTCTGGAACACGATTCTAAGGGCGGATGGCACTTGCCTTTTGAGCAGTATCCTATTGAATCTGCGGTTGCCTGCCCGGCAGAGGCGGGGGATGTTCTCTTCTTTAGTTACTTGACGATACACGGTTCGGGGATTAACACAAGCGACGAGGCACGAACCACTCTCCTCGTCCAACTACGTGACCCCGCGGACAACCCAACGATTAAAACACACGAATCACGTGGTCAAGGGATGATACTGCGTGGTGTAGATCCCATCTCCAAGCCGAAATCTATGGAAGAGGAGGAGACGGCAGTTAAGTAGTCTCCGCTCTTTAGAAGAGTGCCTCCTTGCCCATGCCTTATGGGGAGGGGGCACTCTTTTTGTTTCGAGGTCTGATTACCCTTTAATTCCTGTGAGGGTTGTACCCTGAATAAACGTGCGTTGTGCAAAAAAGAAGATGGCGATAATGGGTAAAGTCATCACCGTCGAGGTCGCCATTAACATAGACCACTCCGCTCCATGCTGGCTTACAAACCTCTGTAAGCCCATTGAGAGTGTGTAGCTGCTTTCGTCATTCAGGTAGAGTAGGGGACCTAGGAAGTCGTTCCATGCGCTGATGAATGTGAAAAGTCCCACCGTTGCCATCGCCGATTTGGAGAGAGGCAACACAATCCTCCAGTAGATCCCAAACTCAGAGCATCCATCAATCTTTGCCGCTTCCGAAAGCTCATTTGGCAGTGTCATAAAGAACTGCCGCAGTAAAAAGATATGGAATGCACTTCCAAAGAACGCGGGAACGATGAGAGGAAGCGAGGTTCCAATCCAACCTAACCACTTGAAGATAGTGAAAGTTGGAATCATTGTGACCTGCCCTGGAAGGATCATCGTTGCGAGAAGAGAGTAGAACACGAGGTCACGCCCGCGCCACCGAATTTTTGACAGGCTGTAGGCAACAAGAGAGCAGGAGAAGAGCGTTCCTAGAACGCTAAAGAGGCAGATTTTGAGAGTGTTTCCTGTATAGAGCCAAAACGGTATGTAGTGTAAGGCTTTAGGGTAGTTATTCCACATAACAGGGTGTGGTATCCATGCAGGAGGCATCTGAAATATCTGTGTGTCGGGCTTCAGGGCAGTGGTTACGAGCCAGTAGAACGGAAGCGCAAAGAGTAGCCCAATGCCCATAAGCAGGAGGTGTGCAAGTAGTTTGAGCGATGGAGATCTCTGTTTCATTTGACCTCGCCTCCATAGTAGACCCACCGTGCCGAAGTGCGAAATACCAGTAGTGCCCCCACAAGGGTAATTAGGAAGAGTATCCAAGCCATTGCCGAAGCATAGCCCATTTTGAAATCAAGAAATGCCTTGTTAAAAAGATGTAGAGCATAGAATGTTGTGGAGTCTTGGGGACCGCCATTGGTCATAACAAACGCCTGTGTGAAGTACTGAAATGACCCTATCAGCCCCATAATTAGGTTGAAAAAGATGACAGGTGAAATCATTGGAAGGGTTACGTGGCGAAACTGGCTCCACCTACTGGCTCCGTCGAGTGCCGCCGCCTCGTAGAGTGCTTCCGGCACATCCTTGAGTGCCGCGAGATAGATGACCATACCTCCCCCGACTCCCCAGAGGCTCATCAGAATCAGGGCGGGCTTCGACCAGAAAGGGTCTGTTAGCCATGCAGGCGGGTTTGCAACGCCGACTCTCTTCAAAAAGAGGTTCACAAGCCCCATCTCAGGGTTTAAGAGCCACATCCAGAGGATAGAGGTTGCAACGACGGGCGTTATTGAAGGAAGATAGTAGAGCGTGCGATAGAGAGCGATACCGCGTACTTTTTGATTGAGGAGCATGGCAATGCCCAACGAGGCGACAAGACCGATAGGCAGACCTAAGGCGACCATGTAGAGGGTGTTTGAGAGTGACTTCCAGAAGAGGGGATCCTCAAAAAAAAGACGCTGATAGTTTTGAAGACCCACCCAACGGGCAGGGCGAATAGCATCGTAGGTGCAGAAACTGTAGTAGAGCGAGGCGCAGAGAGGGTAGGCGATAAAGATAGCAAAGCCGAGTAGCCAAGGTAGTGCAAAGAGAGTTCCATTGCGCTGGTTCTCGCGCTCTTGTGCGCGGAGCCTGGGCTGTTTTCTGTTCACCGTTGTAAGTCCTCCCGACTCTCTATTAACTCTTTCTCCATCTGTTTCTGCAAAGTATTGAGCAGCTTATCGGGGTCTTCTCCTCCTAGAACTGCCGCCTCCTCCACACGCCCGATCTCTCGGCGATAGGTGGGCCACGTAGGGATGGGGGGCGCACCAAACGAGTTCTTACCCTGTGAGATGGCTATTGAGAAGTGAAAAAGCGGGTCGGTTTGGAAGAACGTATTTCCCTTTGCGGCGGCGATGACGGGCGGTACATTCTTAATGCTCTGACAGAAACTAGCGACGGCGTGGGGGCTTGACATCCAATTCAAAAACTCCCACGCTTCATCCTTGTGTCGGCAGGCAGCGGGTATTACGAAGACACTTCCTCCCGCGCCTGTCGTTTTGTCGCGCCCTCCTGGGGGGGCAGGAAGAGCAAACCAACCCCAGTCAAGAGCGGGGGCATAGCGGTGGATATACTCTTGTGACCACTCTCCTGTACTCCACATAGCCATCTTTCCAACAAAAAAGGGTCCGTTCGCCGTCTCATTACTCCCGAATCCTGCCTGAAAAGCCTGCATTTTTTTGAGGTCGTAGGTACGCGCGTAGGAGACCATCCAGCGTAGTGCCGCTAAATTATGCGGGTCGTTTGCGGTAATGCGTCGCGTGGCTGTATCGTACCATTTTCCTCCGAACACATACGCCCAAAGAGAGAGTTGCGAGGGGCGAAACCCGTAGCGCACGAAATTGCCTTGAGGGTCGTATTTTGTACAGGCGAGCGCGGCGCGGTCTAGTTCGGCAATGGTTTGCGGGGGGTGATTGGGGTCTAAGCCCGCTTCTCGGAAGATAGCGCGGTTGTAGGCGATAAAACTGGTGTTTGTGGTGACGGTTAAGCCATACGTTTTTCCTTCAATACGAAGCATTTTTGCGACACCAGGGGTATATTCACGCTCTACATCACGCCCTGCCTGTTTAAGGTAGGAGTTTAGCGGAGTGAGTACTCCCCGAAGTGCATATGCGGCAAGCTCATCTGCCCAGACAGTAGACATAACATCGGGGGTTGCCCCTCCTGCAAAGGCGATACGTACTTTCTGGTAGCCAGAGGTTCCAAACTGACTGAGTATGCGGACGTGGATGTGGGGGTGAGTGCGGTTAAACTCGGCTATTAGCCGCTCTTGAGCTTCAAACTCATGCCCTGACCATCCTGTCCAGTAGACTATCTCCGTTACTTTGGGCGACGTAGTTCGGGCACATCCTGCAAGAATGAAGGCACTACAGAGTACTATCCCCAAGCAAAAAGCTTTGAGGTGCGGTATAGGCAAGGGCTTGGCTAAACGAGGTTTGGTCATAAATCTTGAGGCTATTCCATGGAGATATGAGAAGCTACCTTAATGCCGTTTCTCTTTTGCTACTGTGGTAAGAACGGCAGGAGGTAGGGCGGCAAACTCTCTATTGCGACCTGCGCGGCGAACTGCTCCGCCTCTTTTTTACTTCGCCCCTCCCCACGCCCCAACACTGTGTCATCGAGCGTAGCCGCCACAACAAACGTTTTTTCGTGGTCACG
>JAPLCR010000026.1 GCA_026392135.1 Armatimonadota bacterium | reverse complement strand
CTGTCTGAAAGGTCTGTAGAGCGGACATTTCGCTTTTTGGAACCCAAAGCAGAGGAGAAACCCGGTAAACTGGTCGCCTTAGTTCCCCTTCGCCCAGTATTGGGAGAAGGGGCTAGGGGTTGAGGGCCACTTACTGCGTAACATGAAAATATAAGAAGGGCTTTCAGCTCTGCATGGTGAACTATATAAAGCATAGCCTAACCGACTCGCGAGGAGCCAGCCCTTTGAAAGAAAAACTCTCTGCATTGCACGCACTGCAACAGCTAGATTCCGCCATAGATAGTATAAAAAGGGAGCTAGCAAACCTCAACCCAGGGCGTGCAGAGCGTGCCCTCTACGAACAGGCAAAACAGGTCTTTGCGGAGATAGAGACGAAGGTACACTCTCTGCAAACCAGTATTCTTGACCAAGAGCTAGAGCAGAAATCCATCGCCGCGAAACACGCGGAGGAGGAGAAGAAACTTTATAGCGGCACGGTGCGTAACCCTAAAGAGATGACCGCAATGCAGGAGGAGTTGGAGATGTTTAAGCGCCAACTCGCACGGCTGTACGACAAGATGGTGGGGCTAATTGACACCTTAGAGGCAGAGCGCATCCATGAAGCGAATGCAAAAGCCGCCCTAAAAACTGCGACTCGCGCCCTGAAAACAAAGCAAGACCAGTATAAGGCACGTGCGGAGGAGTTGGGAACTCAGGGACGCGCCCTCACTGTACAGCGCAAGGAGGGAGCTGCTGAAGTAGAGCCGAGCCTATTAGCCCTGTACGAAAGACTTAGGGGTAGCATGGGGGGGATAGCCGTCTCCGCGATTATTGAGGGCGGCTCTTGTGAAGGGTGCCGCATGAAGTTGCCGACGGGCATCCTTGTGGCGGTAAACTTGCAGAGAGAGCTGGTCTACTGCGATAACTGTCACCGGCTATTGGTTATGGCGAAGGGTTAAACGATATGGCACACTGGCAAGCTTGGGTGGACGGGGCTTCACGGGGTAATCCGGGAGTGGCGGGTATCGGGGCACTTCTTGTGAACGAGGAGGGCGAGACGGTGAAAGAGATTGCCGAACCGCTCGGAATTACCACCAATAATGTGGCGGAGTATTCGGCGATGATTCGGGCGTTGGAGGAGGCGCGGCTGGCGGGCTGCAACCGCCTTGAGGTCTTTACGGATAGCCAACTGATAGCGTGCCAACTTAATGGAACCTATGCCGTAAAGAAGCCGCATCTGATTCCGTACTACCGTCGTGCCAAAACGCTATTGGATGCCTTCGAGTATTCGCGAGTGCAGTATATTCCCCGCGAAGAGAATAGACGCGCCGACGCTCTTTCAAACCTCGGCGCGGACAAAGTAGAGAAAAGGGGCTAGGGGCGCGGACGGGGACCCGGATTCATGCCTTCAACGTGGGCGCGTTTTGCAACGCGAACAGTGAGGTCGCTCTCAACTTTTATCTGGCAGGAGAGGCGGTACGCAGAGAGGTCGTCGTCGGGGTCTTTGGTGAGTGCTTTGGTCTCGCCGTCGCTGGCGTGAGGGGCTTCCCCCGCTAAAATCTCGACGCGGCAGGTGGTGCAACGGGCGATACCTCCGCACCGATGGAGTACGTCAATGCCGTTGTCTTCGAGACCGAGAACGAGCCGCGTTCCCGCCTCCACTTCAAAACTCTTCTCCCCCTCAACCGTAATCTGGGGCATACTTGTCTCCTTCTAATCGGGCTATGCCGCCCGTAAACTGAAATACGCTTTCGCTGTAGATTATGCCCTGAATCGCGGGAGTTTGGCAAGGGGCGGGGCGAGAGTTCTCGCTTTTGCGTTATAAGCGCCTAATTTCAAAAACGCTCGTTTCTCGCTATTTTCAGAGATTTTGAAAAATTGTTGTCAGACTTTTGAAACGAAGCGCGATAAGAGGATAGCCGCAAGAAAAAGTAACATTGAAGAGAGAAGAGAGGCACACCATGACGACTCGAACCGTGATTATAACCTGCGCCCTGTTCGCACTGACTCATTCGCTTTGCGCCGCCAACCCGCGCAAAGCGGCGAACGCGCCAGCGCAAGATACCTTTAAGTCAATGGATTGGGACTCCTGGGTGGTATCCTATGTGGACGACCTGAACTCAAAATTCATGAACGCCAGTACGAAATTGAAGTATCACAACGGACCTCCTCCTACACGCTATGAAGCCGCAGTCGCCTTGAACCGCATTGTGAAGCGGCTTGATGAGCGGCAGGAGGGTAAAGATACGCCTCCCGTCACGATCGAAGACCGTCAAAAAATACAACGCCTGACGGACGAATTGGCGGGCGTACTCAAGGATATTGGCGCTACTGTGAAGCCGATGGATCTCGTAATTACCGACTCGCCTTATAAAGACCAGTCGAGGTGGCTTAACGAGATGCCGCGAGATTCATGGTCGTTTGCAATGCTGGACAGCCTGGCAATTCGCCTCTCCATACCTTCGTTGCCTAATTTAACCCCAGTATTGGGTTAAGATATGTAGACAAATGAGTCGAACAGATTTGTGTGCAGATTTCTGGCGGTGGTTCCGAGTACAATGGAGTTATCACAATTCCGATACTCAGGAGCCACCACCATGAACAGTATAGTAGAT
>JAPLCR010000610.1 GCA_026392135.1 Armatimonadota bacterium | reverse complement strand
TTTGACCTCCACGCAGATGAGCGCGTGGTGGTAGAGACAGCGCGGGGTCCCGAAATGGGAACCGTTAAAATTGAAGAGACCACTGTGCCGGATGCGGAGATTACCGCCCCCCTCAAAAAGGTGTTGCGCTTCGCCGAGCCGAGCGACTACCTGAAAGAGCAGGAGAACCGCTACAACGCAAAAGAGGCTCTTCGCGCCTGTAAAGAGTGGGTACGCCGTATGGAGATGCCGATGCGCCTCCTCCAAGCGGAGTACTCTTTCGATGGCACACAAGTCACTATCTACTTTTCATCAGAGGGTAGAGTAGACTTCCGCGACCTAGTACGCGAGGTCTCCGCGATACTCCAGTGTAAGGTGATGCTCTATCAGGTAGGAGCGAGAGACCAAGCCAAGATGGTGGGCGGTATAGGACCCTGCGGGCTTACCCTCTGCTGTGCTACCTTCCTGACCGACTTCGCGCCTGTCTCCATGAAAATGGCGAAAGACCAGAGCCTCTTTCTAAACCCCGTGAAGTTCTCTGGGGTCTGCGGCAAACTGATGTGCTGTCTACGCTATGAACACGATACCTACGTCGAAGCGAAAAAACGCCTCCCGCAAATTGGAGAGGTCGTTCGCTCTCCGAAAGGGCAGGGGCGTGTTATCGACCTCAACCTCCTTAAAGAGACCGCGCTAGTGCGGTTAATAGAGGGTGGAGTTGAGGTAGAGTTTCCCGCTAGCGAACTCACCATCGAAAAAACGAGCAAATGCTCCGACTGCCGAGGATGCGATGTGCAGAAGCTAAAATCCGATGTGGAAGAGGCGACGCTAGACGAAGACGAGGACTAAAATGCCAATTTATGAGTTTCAGTGTAAAGAGTGTATCCGTGACTTTAAGACGCTACGACGTGCCGATAAACTAAACGAAGTGACCTGCCCAACCTGCGGTACAGACCATATCATGCGCCTCCTCTCCGTCACCGCGCAGGTCTCCGCAGAGCAGCCCTCCTTTCAGGGCGGCGGGTGCGGGACTGCGAGGGACGCGGCATCCTGTTGTATGCGTGCGCCCGGCGGTTGAGCGCGTTAGATTTTCTCTCCCGGCGGGAGAGGCTTATCTGTTTAGAGAGAGGAGAGACCTCTTATGGCGACTTTAGAACTGACTGCTTCGCGCCCTCCGATACAGAGCGATGTGGATGGCGTAATGCGTATTGGAGGCACTCGCGTTCACTTGGAGACCGCGCTATTCGCCTTTCGTAGTGGATGCACTCCAGAAGAAATCTGGTATAAATACCCCTCCCTCCTACTATCCGACATCTATTCGGTAGTAGCCTACTATCTTCAACATACGGAGGAGGTAGACGCTTATCTTCAGGAGACCGAGAAGAGAGCACAAGAGGCGAGCAAAGAGATAGAGGTGCTACACTCCTCTACAGAAATACGGGAACGCCTTCTGGCTCGGCGAAGCGCGAAAGCATGAGTGCCGGTTTACGCCTATTGGCGGACGAAGACTTTGATAACACTATTTTGCGTGGCGTGTTTCGCCAACTCCCTGACGCGAATATAGTGCGTGTACAGGATGTAGGGTAAGAGTTCAGGTCTGCTTATTTTCCACATAACCTCACCCTACCTCTCCTTCGCAAAGGAGAGGAGCCTTTGTGGGTTGAGATTTGATGGGTTTGCGACGCTACTCTGGGGCGGGTTGCATTGTGCATTTTTTCGCGCTCTTTTGCGTATTTCGCGGTTAATTACCATAACCCTGAACCCTTACGATAGATGCCGGGCGTTTTTGTTGTTCGGCAGACCCTCTCCACTGGCTCCGCAGTGGAAGCCATTCTACTTTTAATAGAGTGTAGCGTTGTTGGGGAGTGGGCAGGGCAGGTCGTTCATTTGCCCGTATAAAACCCAAGTTTTTCATTTTGATAGAAGCGAGTAACTAAGACCAGATGCCTGTGTCTTCTCAAAAAACCTACTACATCACCACCCCCATCTACTATGTAAATGGGCTTCCCCATGTCGGCTCCGCCCTCAGCACCCTCTCCTGCGATGTTCTGGCGCGGTATCATCGTCTTAAAGGCGAACAGACCTACTTTCTCACAGGAACCGATGAGAACGCGACGAAGGTGACGCAAGCCGCCGAAAAAGCGGGCGTTCCCGCCATGGATTTTGTGGACGGTCTCGCCAACGCCTTTAAGGAGTGCTGGGCGGATCTACATATCGCCAACAACGACTTCATTCGCACGACAGAACCGCGCCATGCACACGCCGTGCAGGAGTTCTTCACGCGCCTTTTGAACAAGGGCTACGTCTACCTCGATACCTACGAGGGCTGGTACAGCGTCAGTGACGAGACCTTTTTCCGCGACAGCGAGGTGAAAGACGGCATCGCGATAGAGAGCGGAAAGCCCGTCACACTCGTAAAAGAAGAGAACTACTTTTTCAAGTTGTCTGCCTTCACCGAACCGCTACTCGCCCACATCGAAGCAAACCCCGACTGGCTTCTTCCTGAGTTCCGCAAAAACGAAGTCGTCGCCTTCCTCAAAGACGGCTTGCGCGATATGTGCATTACTCGCGTCAATAAGGGCTGGGGCATAACAGTTCCCGGCGACGACAGCAAGGTTATCTACGTCTGGTTCGATGCGGTTATCAACTACCTTGCGGCGACGGGCTGGCCCCAAGACCCCAACTGGGAAAACCTCTGGCCCGCCGACGTTCACCTTGTAGGCAAAGAGATTTTCGTTCGATTTCACGCCACACTCTGGCCCGCCATGCTCATGGCGCTGGATTTACCGCTTCCAAAACAGGTCTACGCGCATGGATGGTGGACGGTGGGCGGACAGAAGGGCGGCAAGTCGGGCGCAAGCCTCCCGCACCCCACACGCCTCGCCCAGTTTATCGCAGAGCGTAGCGGCGCAGAGCCTGACCTAGCGGTAGATGCTCTCCGCTATCTGCTTTGCCGCGAAATGAACTTCGGACCCGACACCGAATTCTCCGTCGAAAACTGCCTCCGCCGATTTAATAACGACCTCGCCAACGATTTAGGGAACCTGCTCAATCGTACTATCAACATGATGAATAAGTACTACGACGGAACGGTTCCAGAGGTAGACGAACCAGACGCGGAGATTGTCGCGCTTGCAGAGAGCGTCTGCGCCGACTACGAAAAGGCTCTGAGCGTCTTTCGGCTGAACGATGTCCTTGAGGTAACGTGGCGGCTTGTGGGGCGCATGAACAAGTATATTGACGAGAAAGCCCCTTGGGGACTCGCCAAAGCCGCGAATAACGGCGACGCAGAGAGCGCGAAAGCCCTCGCTCGTACGCTTACCGCCTGCCTTGAGGTTACGCGCATCGTCGCCCTGCTGGTCTCCCCGTTTATGCCCTCCGCAAGCACCGCCATCTATCAGCAGATAGGTATCGCGGAGCCTATCGAAGCGGCGACATGGAGCGATACCGCGTGGGGAGGCTTAAAAGCGGGCGGGAAGGTGACAGCACCTAAGCCGCTCTTCCCGCGCATTGCAGAGTTGACCGTAGAAGACAGCATTCTCTACGCGCTAGGAAGCGCGAACCCGCCAAAATCGGAGACTGAGGAGACATCAAAACCTGTGAGCGAAACGAATACCCCCCCAGCGACAGAGGCGGAAGCCGCTGTTCCCAACTACATCAGCATAGACGACTTTTTGAAGGTGGAACTCAAGGTCGGCGAGATACTGGCAGCGGAACCTGTCCCCAATACAACCAAACTTCTGCGCCTCACCGTGCAGTCTGATGAAGATGAGACGCGCACTATTCTCTCCGGTATCGCGGAGTACTACACTCCTGAAGAGTTAGTGGGTCGGCAGATTGTGCTTATCGCCAACCTACAGCCCCGCAAAATGCGCGGTATCGAGTCGCAGGGTATGCTCCTCGCGGCGGACATAAACGGCAGAGCCGTTCTGCTTCAACCTGACAACCTTGTTCCCGTCGGCTCGAAAGTGCGCTAGACATAGGAGAAAGCCCGTTATGCAACACCAGCTTACCCAATGGATTGATATGGCTACGGCGAATCGCGTTCTTGCGGAAGCCCTCTCTCGCGGGGGCGACTTCGCGGAGATATACGCCGAGCGCGTCGAGAGCGTGCGTATCCCGATGGAGGAGAACAAAATCCAGAGTGCCGAGATACGCCAGTCTTTGGGCGCAGGGATTCGCGTGATTCATGGGGAGAAGCAGGGCTATGCCTATACAGACGACCTCTCGCTGGAGAAACTGCTAGAGGCGGCACTGGTCTCCGCGCATATCGCTCATGGTGGAAAGAGTGCCGCGCCCGTCTCCGTAACGCTCAGTCAAGCCCCCGATTTCTACCCGGTTCGCGTCTCCCCGAACGATGTAAGCGTGCGCGATAAGGTGGCACTTGTGCAGAGGGCGAACACAGCAGCTTACGAGTACGATGACCGTGTGCGTCAGGTGAGTTCCACTCTACTCCACACCGAAAAGGAGATTTTTGTCGCCAACTCGGATGGGGTCTATATCACCGACAGTCAGCCGATGTTACGCTTTCAGGTGGGCGTTCTCGCCGTTGAAGAGAACGACTCGCAGATGGGCTACTACGGTGGCGGCGGGCGTATCGGTATGGAGTGGTTCGAATCGAACAGTCCGGAGTGTATCGCCTGCGAGTCGGCGCGTCAAGCCCTTGTGCAGATCGGCGCGGACGAGGCTCCTGCGGGGGCTATGCCCGTCATTATAGACAACGCTTGGGGCGGAGTGTGGCTCCATGAGGCGGTAGGGCACGGCTTGGAGGGCGACTTCAATCGCAAGAAGACCTCTATCTATACAGACCGCGTGGGCGAAAAAGTGGCGAGCGAACTCTGCACCGTAGTGGACGATGCGACGGTGGCGAACGCACGTGGCTCCCTCAACATTGATGACGAAGGAACTCCCGGTCAGAGCAAAACGCTTATTGAGAATGGACGGCTTACGGGCTATATGCAGGACAGGCTGAACGCGCAACTGATGAACGCGGCGCGAACGGGTAGCGGACGGCGGCAGAGTTATCAGCACATCCCCCTACCCCGCATGACAAACACCTTCCTCGCAAATGGCAACCACCATCCCGATGAGATTGTCTCCTCCGTACCGCGTGGCTTCTACGCGAAGTATTTCAGCGGGGGGCAGGTGGACATCTCAAATGGCAACTACGTCTTTAACGTAACCGAAGGCTACCTGATTGAGAACGGAAAGATAACCCGCCCCGTAAAGGGCGCGACGCTCATCGGAAATGGGCCCAACGACCTCACAAAAGTCTCCATGATTGGGAATAACCTGAAGCTCGACCCGGGTATCGGGATGTGCGGTAAGGATGGGCAGAGCGTTCCGGTGGGCGTGGGTATGCCTATGATTCTCATTAGCGAAATGACGGTGGGCGGCACTTCCATGCGGTAGGCGCAAATCCGTTGACCGTTTAGAAAATACTGAGACGAAAAGCCCTATGGGCTTGACAAGCGTTTTCCGAACTTCCTATAATAGCTGTATGCGTTTTCTAATACGTAGCCGCAAGGTGTTTACTTTTTGTTTCCAACACGCCGCCCTTGAAAGGAGTCCGACATTGTCTTCAAAACTGCCCGTATTCTATCGCAAAACAGCCCTCTTAGCAGGGTTCATTCTTCCTGCTCTCCTTCTGGTTGCCGCCAGTATGGCACAGGAACAGGCTCCCGAAAAGCCTCAGACCGCCAAAGAGAAGTTTAAGAACATCAAAGTTCTGAAAGACCTACCCGCCGATCAACTCATTCCCGTCATGCGTAAGTGGAATGCCGCATTGGGGGTGAAGTGCGACTTCTGCCACACCATAGCTGCAGACCACTCTGGTTTTGAGAAAGACAACAAGCCCGAAAAGAGTGCGGCACGCAAAATGGTTCAGATGACCAACGACATTAACAAACGCCACAAAGTGGTAGAGA
>JAPLCR010000260.1 GCA_026392135.1 Armatimonadota bacterium | reverse complement strand
TTGTGAACAAACTACCGCCCCAAGAGGATAATTTCCTCTCCGTGGTAAGCGGAGGGATCTGCCTATTTTTGCTCTGCCTACTCTATTCGGGTACACAACGCCACGTCAATGCGGAGATGTGGCGGCAAGCAGCCTCTTACGCTAGTCAATACCACTGGTACCTGTGTGATGTTTGCCCCGTTGTAGATATTAAAAGTAAGCAGACATACCTGAGAATTCAACTCATCCCCGGTGCGCTGAACGGCTTTACACAGGTACGTCGACACTACATATCGCAGAGCCACCCCGACTATCCTCTGCTGAGCCAGTTTCAGGAAGAGGATGTCACGATGCTTATTCCCCTTCGCTTGACCTGTATCGCTCCTGAAGTCATCGGGAAACAGCAGCCTGAACGCCTTTTCGACCTCCTTCGCATCCATCTTTTGTAGTTTTCAAAAGAGGCTCTTAGGTTTTGGCGCATCTATTGAGATGTAAGTTCTGTCGTGTTTTTGCCCCAATGCCACCCCAACCTACTCCCCTTCACCGCAGGGTAGGAGTTTTTCATACCGCTCAGAGCAGCACGAGCCTCACGTTACTGCCTCATGCCGCTATAACCATAGTTACCTAAACACTCGGTTTGCTACCACTTCCATACTGAAAGGAGGAAGCACGGGTTTGAGCGAAATGTTACGTTTTGAGGTCATCTCTCCAGAATCGGAGTCGTATCCGCAGATGATAGACCTGCGCCTGCGTATTTTGCGCCTCCCTCTAGGCTTAGATTTCTCTCCTGAAGACCTTGAGGCAGAGAGAGGCAACTTCCATATTGTGGGATATCTGAAGGGGCAGCTCGTTGCTTGTCTTCTACTCTGCCCACTATCGGAGAGGTGCCTAAAGATGCGTCAGGTTGCGGTAGATTCAAGCCTACAAGGGCAGGGTATTGGAAGCGACATGATTGTATTTGCGGAGGCTTTTTCGCGAGAAAAGGGATTCTCGAAGATGACCCTAAATGCGCGAGAAAGAGTGGTACCCTTCTATGAACGGCTAGGCTATCAAGTGGTTAGCGAACGCTTTATTGAGGTAACGATACCTCACTTTACCATGCAGAAGTCCCTTCATTAGTAGGTGTGTTTGAAGATTTGAAGAAGTCTGCTACCTCCTCCCCTCTCTGCACGCTTCCCCGCTTTTTGTGTCATAATATCCCCAATCACCACACAGGAATCAAGTTTTAAATGCCGAGCGAAAAAATCCCTTTTAACCGTCCGTGTTTTGGCGGAAACGAGTATCTCTACATGGGGCAGGCATTAGAACGACTACATATCTCTGGCGACGGGTATTTCTCGAAACAGGCTCAGGCGTTTTTGGAGCGCGAGACAGGTACGTTGAAAGCCCTCCTCACCACCTCCTGCACAGATGCCTTAGAGATGTCCGCCCTCCTACTGGGAATTGGGGAGGGAGATGAGGTCATCGTTCCCTCGTTTACATTCGTCTCAACGGCGAACGCCTACGCTTTGCGCGGAGCGCGGATTCGGTTCGCCGATGTGCGTGCCGATACCCTGAATATGGACGCAACCCACGTAGAGAGTCTTATCAATGAACACACGAAAGCGATTGTCCCTGTCCACTATGCGGGGGTGGCTTGTGAAATGGACGTACTGGGTGCTATGGCGAAACGACATGGCATAGCCATAGTAGAGGACAACGCACACGGGTTATTTGGAACCTACCGTGGACAGAACTTAGGAGCGTTAGGAAGCATGGCGACACAAAGTTTCCATGAGACGAAAAACTTCTCTTGCGGCGAGGGGGGAGCACTTCTTATTAACGACGCTACTCTGATACCACGCGCCGAGATTGTGCGGGAGAAGGGAACGAACAGAAGCCAATTCTTTAGGGGGCAGGTAGATAAGTATACGTGGGTGGATGTCGGCTCTAGCTTTCTGCCCTCTGATTTGCTGGCGGCGTGCCTTCTCGCGCAGTTGGAGCGCAGAGAGACCATACAGTCCACCCGCCGAGCGATATGGGAAAACTACTACCGCGAACTGAGTAACTGGGCAGAGAGGTACGGCGTGGGACTGCCTATTGTGCCTGAACACTGTGAGCAGGCGTATCATATGTTTTACCTGCTTATGCCGACATTGGAAGATAGGCAAGCCTTCATACAGCATACTAAAGAGCTTGGTCTGATGTGCGTGTTCCACTATCTTCCGCTGAACGCTTCCCCGATGGGCGCAGTGCAGGGGGCTAGTGTGGGAGAGTGCCCTGTAACAGAGACGATGAGTGACCTACTGGTACGCCTTCCATTCTTCAATAATATGACTCTCGCAGAGCAACAGCGCGTTATTGAGGGCGTTCTCGCTTTTCAGCCAAAAAGGGAAGCGCACCCTCTTCTGGAATCGCGCCGTAGCCTTGCGGCGGTGTAGAGGCACTATGCGAACCAACCCTATTATCTATCTCTCTATTACGCTCACAATACTCTTCACGGTGGCAGGGCAGCTTCTTGTAAAGTACGGCATGATGCAGGTTGGCAGTAGCTCGCTTCAAGCTTCGCGCCTCACTAAACACCTTTTGACAACGCTTACGAACCCGTTCGTTTTTCTTGGTTTTTTCTGCGCTTTCATCGCCGCATTGACGTGGACAGTGGCTATTTCTCGCGCCCAACTCAGTTTTGCGTATCCGTTTGTGGGGTTAGGCATTGTCCTTACGCTTGTGTTCTCAAGCCTCCTTTTTGGTGACAAGGTCTCTTCTCAGAGGTGGATGGGGGTTGCGCTAGTCTGTTTGGGCTTAATAGTGGTAGCGCGTTCCAAGTAGTGCAGGCTTCGCGGCACGCATTTTGAACTGTTTTTGCGGTTGTGATATTTGAGGGGTAGAAGCAGGGAAGGGAGTGGTGTATGGAACAAAAAAATAAAGGGGCGGTAAACGTTCCTGCCGATGCACACCTCTCTGTCATCATACCCGTCTACCGTAGCGGCTCCACCCTTCTTGAGCTTCACAAACGCCTACGCC
>JAPLCR010000496.1 GCA_026392135.1 Armatimonadota bacterium | reverse complement strand
ATTTTCTATGCGCCGCCACAGATTCGGCTTTACGCTCATTGAACTACTTGTTGTTATCGCAATTATAGCCATATTAGCCGCGATACCCTTTCCTGTCTTCGCACAAGCCCGTGAGAAAGCGAGAGGTATCTCTTGCCTCTCCAATATCAAGCAGATTGGCACCTCCACCGCGCTCTATGTGCAGGACTACGATGAGACGTTCCCTATGAACCTTTACATGGGAAACAATGGGCCCGCGCCCTGCGTCTATGTTGCGTGGGTGGCTCTCGTTCCCTACATCAAAAACACGCAGATATACGCCTGCCCCTCCAACGCAACCGCGCTAGACTTTCCAACGGCAATGAGCGTCATCGGAATGCCTCCTCCATGTCCCGGCTCACCCGATTTGAAGTACGTTAGCTACTTCCCCAATTTTGCACTTTTTGACTGGGGCAACCCCAGCAACTTCTTCGGTCCTAACGACCGCCCCGTTAAGAGGCTTGCAGAGTTGGAGTATCCGGCGGACACCTCTGTCTTTTACGATTCGGTTGGAACCTTTCCCGATGCCTATTTTGGTATGATGGACGAGCCAATTCAGGCGCGTCACCAGAACCTGCTCAATGCGGCTTATGCCGATAGCCATGCGAAGGTCGTTCACGCCAAGCCGTGGCTCGATAACAATAACACTCCCCTTACGGGTCATGCGATCGATGGTCAAGCCATTAAGTACTACAAAGTCACCGATGCGGGTCCCTATCAAGAGAAGCCCGAAATGAGAGGTGTTCCCTTTAAGAACGCAGACGGAACGTGGGGTCTTCGCTACTAAGCAGTCAGGAAAGGAGTATGTATGTCGAGTGCAAAAAGTCCGCAGTCGCTTCCCTCTTGGGCACTACCCTTGATTATAGTCGTAGGCGTGGCGGGGCTTGCGATATTTGGTTGGAAAACTTTCACTGGCGGAAGCGACTATGTGGGACCTCCGAAAGAGGTTCATGCGGGAATGTTTAGTCTCCGCGACGAGGTCGCCAAAATGCGTGCGGCTAAATCGCCAAACAAAGGTGCCTCTGAAAAGTAGAACCTTACTACTCTACCTCTCCCCCCTCCTCTTGAAAATGGAGCAGAAGGGAGAGGTAGTACTGTTTGAACAATCACTCTCCATTTTGAACAGGAAACCCCGTAATGCCCTCCACTTTATGGACAAGAAAACCGATTGATACAGGCGATGACGCTAACTCTGCAAAGGAGCGGCTACCGCGCACACTGGGAGCGCGAGGGCTGACCAGTCTGGGCGTAGGCGGTATTATCGGCACTGGAATTTTTGTGATGATAGGAGTCGCCGCCCACGAAAAGGCAGGACCCGCCATAACCCTCTCGTTTATCATAGCGGCACTGGCGTGTGCGGCAGTAGCACTCTGCTACGTCGAGTTTGCGACGGTGGTTCCTGAAGCGGGTTCCGCCTACTCCTACGCCTACGCGACGCTAGGGGAGCTACCCGGATGGCTAGTCGGCTGGAACGTAATACTCTGTTACGGTATTGCGGGCGCGTCTGTGGCGCAGGGCTGGTCGCACTACTTTCAGGCGTTTCTGGGAGGGTTGCACGTCCGACTTTCTGCGTTGATAACGCAAACGCCTATGGACTTCAACGACAGGGGAGTCTTTGCACCGACGGGAGGTGTGGGGGATATGCCCGCTCTCCTGATAACCCTTGTTCTTACCGCCCTTATTATTCGCGGACTCAAGACAAGCCTACGGTTTAACTTCGTTATGCTTTGCGTTAAGGTGAGCGTTATCCTTTTTGTAGTTGTCGCGGGCGCGTTCTATATTAACCCGCAGAACTGGCATCCTTTCGCCCCTTTTGGGCTGTTTATGACCCCCAATGCGGCGGGTGAATCGGTGGGGATGATAGCGGGCGCGGCGTTGGCGTTCTACGCTTTCATGGGTTTTGAGGCACTATCCGCCTACGCAGAGGAGTGCAAAGACCCTCAAAGGGATGTTCCGATAGGAGTGCTCTCGTCTGTCGGGATCTGCACCCTGGTCTATGTTTCGGTGTCGTTGGTACTAACGGGGATGGTGCGCTACGACCAGATAAATCTCCGTGCCCCAATATCGTCGGCGTTCAGGCAGGTTGGCTTGCCGTGGGCAGAGTTTCTCGTCTCTGTTGGTGCCTTGACGGGAATAACTTCCGTTCTCCTGATGATAGTGATGACGCTTCCGCGTATTCTGATGACGATGGGACGCGACGGGCTACTCTCACATCGTATCTTCTGCGACTTTCACCCCATCTTCCGGACCCCTTGGAAGGCGATGTTAGCGACGGGGATTGGCGTGGCGATATTCGGAACGTGGATGCCTCTGCGTATGCTGGCAGATCTCGTGACGCTGGCTACTCTTGCGGGATACGTAGTGATATGCGCCGCCGTACTTGTACTACGTCATACTCTCGCAGACAGACCGCGCCGATTTCGCGTCCCGCTAGGTCCTGTAGTACCGCTGTTTGGAATGGGCGCGTGCGCCCTGCTTATCCGTTCGTTGCCTCAAGCATAGCATTCTCGCCAACTCCTCGCTCTCTTAGTGCCGCAGTACGACATAAGTTTTGACTCGGTGCTACAGCGCATGGATAGGCGCGTGGAGCAGGTCGAACAGACCCAGCGTCAGCAGATTGGGGGGTAGTTGAGGCAGGGAGTTTTTGTAGTTAAAGTGTTCCAAAGTAAGGGACTCAGGGTTCCCTATTCCGTTTGGGTTCAGGGGCGGACAGATGGCGGGAAGTTTCCGCACTGTCCCAGCCACCCCCTCTAAATCTCCCCCTTCAAAAAGCTCACTGGGGTATGTATGCGGGGGTAATGAGATATGGAAGGCTTGTTAGTACCCGTCCCTCATCCTGTCCTTCGGACATCCTTCTCCCGATTCGGGAGAAAGGCTTGACCTATAAGCAGTTCTGTATTGCGATACATCTTTTTGGGTATAGAAGCCATACATACCCCAGTGAAGCCCCTCACAAAGGGGAGACTTGCAATGCTCCCGTACTCTGATAGGTTTGAGGAGTGCGAGAGGCTTTGAATATCGGTATTCGCCTCTCTCCGTTTCGGGGAGAGGTTGGAGAGGGGTCGCACTCGCCCTTCTCCCTAATCATAACACCGTCCTTCCTGAGAGTCAATAGCCAATTCAAAGGTTATTGTGCTTTAATGTGTGCGAACAGTTTTTAATGGGGGGGGTAAGTGTTCATTTACTGTCACATACTCTTAATACCGCATTTTCGGCGTAAAGGAACCTGCTCACCTTGTAGACAGGTCTTTCTCCCGAATCGGGAGAAGGATGTCCGAAGGACAGGATGAGGGACGGTTGCAGTAAGCCTTCCACGCCTCAACTTGACAAATCGCCAACCCTGTGGTATAATCCCACCATACAAATTTGCAAAGCCTGTCTCTCCATAGCGAGAGGCGGGCTTTACTCATTCGTGACGTGAATCCGCGTCGCCTTTGCCCCGCCAGCGAAGCGAAGAGCGTGATAAGCAAAAAAGAGATAAGAAACTTGCCTCGTAAAAGAGGAGTCTTGTTCGGTTTTACCGAATCAAGTCAGAGATGCAATTGGGGCGCGAACCAACCCTTCGCGCTCCTGCAAAAATCAAGGCTCAATGCCAAAGCGAGGTAGTGTATGCGTGCAATCCAGTATGCGGCTCCCCGGTCTCTTAGCGACGCGGTAGCGATTTTGCAAGAGCGCGGAAGCAAGGCGCGAATTTTAGCGGGCGGAACCGACCTCATTGTGCAGGTTGGCGAGAACGTCCGCGACGTAGATACGCTTGTAGACGGCAAGCGCATCCCCGAACTCATGAAACTCTCTTTCGACCCCGTCACGGGCTTAACGCTCGGCGCGGCGGTTCCCTGCTATCGAGTATACGAACACCCTGAGATACAGAGCCACTACTCTGGACTCGTGGATTCAGCCTCCATTATTGGCGGTACGGGTATACAAGGACGTGCCTCTGTAGGCGGCAACCTATGCAATTCGGGTCCCGCTGGCGATACCATTCCCACGCTTATCGCATACAGCGCGACGGCGCGGATTGTGGGCGCAAACGGCGAACGCACAGTTCCAGTAGAGGACTTCTGCACTGCGCCGGGACGCAATATCCTACAGCCCGACGAACTGCTTGTCTCTATTCATTTTCCAGTACCCCCTGCCCATTTCGGCGCGGCGTATCTACGCTTTATACCGCGTAATGAGATGGATATAGCGGTGGTTGGCGTGGGCGCAAGCCTTGCGCTTGACGATGCAGGAACGATAGTCTCAGCGCGTGTTGCTCTCGCCGCTGTCGCTCCCAAGCCGCTCTATGTACCGGAAGTCGGCTACTTCCTTGAGGGCGCTATCCCCTCAACGGAAGTCTTCGCAGAGGCGGGAGACATCGCCCGAAGCCTCGTCACGCCCATATCAGACATGAGGGGAACGGCGGCGCACCGCAAACATTTAACAGGCGTACTCGTCCGCCGCACCCTACAACGCGCTTTTGAACGCGCCCGCGCCTGATTTTCTCAAGGAAAGGTTATTTATGGCAACGCAAATTGTATCTGGCAAAACGGCGATAACCGCTACCATCAACGGAGAGACCCGTGACTGGCTCTGCGAACCCCGCCAAACTCTCCTTGAGGTTCTCAGGGACACGCTGGGGCTGACAGGTTCCAAAGAGGGCTGTAGCAACGGAAACTGCGGGGCGTGCAACGTCATTATGGACGGGCGGCTCGTGAATACCTGTTGCGTCCTCGCGGTGGAGGCGGACGAGACGGAGATAACGACGGTGGAGGGACTCGCGACTCCCGACGGACTGTCTACGCTTCAAGCGAACTTTATCGAAGGCGCGGGGCTACAGTGCGGGTTCTGCACACCCGGCTTTCTCGTTTCAACCAAAGCACTCTTAGACAAGAACCCTAACCCCACGGACGAAGAGATTCGCTGGTGGCTGGCGGGAAACCTGTGCCGTTGCACCGGCTACGACAAAATTCTGAGTGCTATCAAAAAGACGATTGCGGAGACGAACGCCTCTTAGAGGCGCAGGAGCAAGAGAGATGACCACAGAGACAAAATATCGTGTGATTGGAACCCGCCCCCTGCGCCCCGACGGGGTGGATAAGGTTACGGGTCGCGCCATCTACGGCGCAGACGTGGTTCTACCGCGCATGGCGCACGGCAAAGTTCTGCGTAGCCCCCACCCCCACGCCCGAATTATCAGTATAGATACCAGCGCGGCGGAGAAGGTGAAGGGCGTTCTTGCGGTGATTTCCGGGCGGGATATGCCAGACGTAACCGGTAGCGTGGCGGGCGGCGAGGGCGGCGACATCAATATGCGTTATGCGAGTAACAACGTTATGGCGCACGGCAAAGCCCTCTACGAAGGTCACGCCGTCGCCGCTGTTGTTGCGACTAGCCCGCATATCGCCAGCGAAGCCCTGAAACTGATAACGGTGGAGTACGAGGTTCTTCCGCCCGTCATTGATGTTCGCAAAGCGATGGAGGCGAACGCGCCCATCCTTCTCGATGACCTCCGCACCGATTCGGGTGGCGTGAAGTCGGAGTCCGCCTCGAATATCGCGGCGCACTTGGTGGCGGAGGAGGGCGACGTTGAGAAGGGGTTCGCGGCGGCGGCTGTCGTCGTGGAGCATGAGTTCACGTTCCAGACTGTGCATCAGGGCTATATCGAGCCGCACGCCTGCACTGCGGAGTGGCGTTCTGACGGGCAGATAACGGTATGGTGTTCCACGCAAGGCTCGTTCGCGGTGCGTCAGCAGGTAGCCGCTATCCTCAAACATCCGATTTCGCAGGTAAAGGTGGTTCCTACGGAGATTGGCGGCGGCTTCGGCGGCAAAATTCCGGTCTATCTCGAACCCGTCGCGGCGATGTTATCGCACAAGGCGCAACGCCCCGTTCGCATGGTGATGGATAGAACGGAAGTCCTTATGGCGACGGGCCCCACGCCCGGCGCGTATATCAAGGTGAAGATGGGCGCGGACGCGGACGGCAAAATCACGGCGGCGCAGGGCTATCTCGCCTACGAAGCGGGGGCGTATCCCGACTCGTTTATCGGGGCGGGAATGTTGTGCCTCTTCGCGCCGTACAAACTGACGAACGTGAAGATAGACGGCTTCGACGTGGTAGTGAACAAACCGAGTTCCACCGCGTACCGCGCTCCCGGCGCGCCCATTGCCGCGTTCGCTTGCGAGACGGTTCTGGACGAAATCGCGGAGAAGTTGGGCATGGATTCCCTCGCGATTCGCGAACTGAACAGCGCAGTCGAGGGCGATTGGAGAGCGTTCGCGCCTCCCTTCACCCGCATCGGCGCGTTGGAGTGCGTTCAGGCGGCTATCGCCTCCGACCACTGGAATACGCCTCTGGTAAAAGAGGGCGCGGACGGCAAAAAGCGCGGGCGCGGAGCCGCGCGCGGCTACTGGGGCAACTGGGACGGCGTTTCGTCGGCTATCGGGCGGCTGAACCCGGACGGAACGGTGTCGCTTCTGGAAGGCTCCACCGATATTGGCGGCTCTCGCGCCTCCATCGCCATGATGTTCGCGGAGGCGTTCGGCGTGGAGTACGCGCAGGTTCACCCCTCCGTTGTAGATACCGACACCGTTGACTATAACGACGTGACGGGCGGCAGTCGCACGACGTTCGGGACGGGCTACGCGGTCTACAAGCTCGCGAAGAAGATGCAGGGCGAAATCGTGGAGAAACTCGCGGAGATATGGGAGGTTGCCGCCGACGCGATAACGATAGACGGCTCCTGCTACTCCTCCAACGGGCATAGCGCCACCATCACCCAACTCGCGAAACTGTTCGAGGAGCATGGGGTGCATATCAACGCCTCCATCACCGCGAAGGGGAACAACACGAGCGGGGCGTTCGCGACGCATATCGTGGACGTGGAGGTGGACGCGGAGACGGGCAAGGTGGAAATCCTGCGTTATACCGCCGTTCAGGACGCGGGCACGGCGATACACCCGTCGTATGTGGAGGGGCAGATGCAGGGGGGCGTGGCGCAGGGCATAGGCTGGGCGCTGAACGAGGGCTACTTCTACGACGCGAACTGCAAACTGAAGAACGCGACCCTGCTGGACTACCGTATGCCCACCGCGCTGGACATCCCGCCGATAGAGACGATAATCGTGGAGGTTCCTCAGCCGACGCATCCTTACGGGGTGCGCGGGGTGGGGGAGGTTCCCATCGTGCCGCCCACCGCCGCTATCGCGAACGCGATTTACGACGCGGTTGGGGTGCGCCTGCACGCACTGCCGATGTCGCCCTCGAACGTGTGGGAGGCGCTGGAGAGCAAGTAGACTGCTTTGAGATGCAAATAGCCCTCTCTCCGTGTTGGAGGGAGGGCTTTGGTTTGGTGGCGGAGTGATGTTTTGTCTGGTACTATCTAACCGCTTTGTGTCCAAATATTTGTTTCAAGTGGTTCTTCAACAACGCTTAACTTTACAAATAAGTCCAGAAAAGCCGTTGCTATATTTGCACTCAGAACAGATTGAGAATACGTTCCAAAATTAACAACAAAACCATCTACATACTTCTGCGCTTTCATCGCACTATTCTCACGTAGACTACTATAGCCAATCAAATGAAAAGCATCCTCGAAAGGGTTATCTTGAACCCATAAAAATTTCAAATCTACATTGGCTATCTTACCTTCGCTTGATTTGAACTCAGTTGAGGATATATCTGGTAGTTGTCTTTTCGTAGCAATCACCCGAATATT
>JAPLCR010000100.1 GCA_026392135.1 Armatimonadota bacterium | reverse complement strand
ATTGGGAGAAGGGGCTAGGGGTTGAGGGCTACTTACTGCGTAACATGAATTAATTATATCTCCTTTATGCGTTTTAGCGGCACTTTTCCTTGACGTATAGATCAGTTTAGGGCAAAATACACTAAAGCAAGGCGTAAAAGAGAGGACAGCTCAGTGCCAGACTTTATTCCCGGTTTAGAACTATCCCGCCTCTTCTATCAAGAAGTCGTGGCGCCCCTTCTTTCTCAGAAATATCCAAACCTCAAATTTAGTGCTGCCCTCATAGGCTCCGGCTCTGAAGTTCTTGGGTTTGACACGCCTATGTCTTCTGACCACGATTGGGGACCCCGTGCCCTTCTGTTTCTAAGCGAAGAGGACTACGCAGCCTATCAGGGGGAGATAGACACCCTCTTTCGTAAAGAGTTGCCCGCGGAATTTAGAGGCTACCCTACTGACTTCCACTACCCTCCCTCGCCGCCTTCCAGCGAAATCGACCACCGTATTACAATAGGGACTCTGCGCCGCTACTTTTTAGACGCTCTTGGAATAGATATTCAAAACGAAATACAGCCCACAGACTGGCTTACCTTTCCAGAGCAGATACTACGTACAGCTGTCGAGGGAGCAGTCTTTCGAGACGATATTGGACTACAGACTATCCGCGACAAGTTTGCCTACTTTCCTAACGACATCTGGCTCTACCTTTTAGCGGCAGGGTGGACACGAATTGGTCAGGAAGAGCATCTTATGGGGCGTGCAGGGTATGTTGGTGATGAGATTGGCTCTGCGCTGATTGCAGCTCGGCTCGTGCGTGACCTTATGCGTCTCTGCTTCCTGATGGAAAAGCAGTACGCTCCCTACCCTAAGTGGTTTGGGACGGCGTTCTCGCGCCTTTCTTGTGCAGAAGTGCTCTCACCAGCCCTCAAACAGATATTGACCGCCGAGACGTGGCAAGAGCGTGAGGCGCATCTTGTTTCTGCTTATGAGCAGGTGGCAGAAAAGCATAACGCGTTAGGCATTACAGATCCCCTCCCTACGAAATCGAAATTTTTCTTTGACCGCCCCTTTCAAGTCGTTCACCTCCACGGAGACTTTGCGGGAGCTATTTGCGCCAGAATTGCCTCTCCCGAAATAAAACACCTTGCCGAACGCCGTCTTATCGGGAGTGTAGATCAGTTCTGTGATAGCACCGACCTCTTGTGTGATAGGGAGCGTCTAATCCAACTACGCAGCCTCTATGCTGGATAAATACGAAACCAAAACCGCTCAAGAGCGTCCATAGTACTACCCTGTAAACAGATTTTGGGGTATCATACATTTGAGCAAAAGCACTTATCTCTCTTCACTTCCATTTTGCTCTGATTATTCAAAGGAGAACGTCCGTATTATGAAAAAACAGCTACATCCTGCCGCGATTGCGGTAATAATAGCCGCTGTAGTCGGTATTATTGGGGTCTTCTACTTCAAGGAGATGGGTGGCTTGGGGCAAAAGGGCCCAATGGAGGTTGGAAACTCTGGTCCATTCAGCCCCGGTGGAGCCGCTGTCGGCAAGGGAGGCGGAGCACCTAACGCAGCCAAAAAGTAGATTCTGCCGGCTCATTCCTACTACGCAAACTCTCTGGTTTCTCAAGGCTTCCTCTCTCCAATCGAGAGAGGAAGCCTTTTTACACCTCTCCTCAAGGATTTTGTGTAGTGCATCGCGAACTTGTAACTTGCAGATTATCTCAGTGGTAGGAGGAAACAGTAGTGCGTATTTGGACGACTATATTCGCTTGCTTAGCTCTGTACACCCTAAGCACGCCGGCAGTGGCAGAAGAGTATAAATTGACGGCGGATTCATTGCGCCATGAGGGAGTTCCGCAAGGGATTGTGACTGCCTTCAAGTGGAAGGGCAAAATCTATCCTGGAACGGAGCAGGACTGCTGGGTATATGTGCCTAAGCAGTATAGCCCCGCAAAACCCGCGTGCGTAATGGTATTTTTGGATGGAGGCGGATTTGTGTCGGACGGGGGCTTTCGCGTCCCTACCGTCTTCGACAACCTAATCGCCAAAGGGCAGATGCCCGTCACCATTGGCATTTTTGTGAATCCGGGAGTTGTTCCGCCCTCACGACAAGGCGCGTTGCCTCGCTACAACCGTAGCCTCGAGTACGATGGACTAGGCGACCAGTACGCTAAGTTTTTGATGGAGGAGATACTGCCGGAGGTAGGTAAAAAATACAACCTCACCAAAGACGGAAATGGACGCGCTATATGCGGTGCTAGCTCAGGCGGTATCTGTGCATTTACGGTGGCATGGGAGCGTCCTGATCAGTTTAGCAAGGTCTTTAGTATGATTGGAAGCTTTACTAATCTGAGAGGAAGCCAGGATTACCCCTCTCTCATTCGTAAGATGGAGCCGAAACCTATCCGCGTCTATCTGCAAGAGGGGTCTAACGACCAAGACATCTACTCCGGCAGTTGGTACATCTCAAACCTTGATATGATGTGGGCACTACGCTATGCGCGTTACGATTACAAGTTTACACTCGGCGATAGAGGGCACGATGGGCAACAGGGCGCAATGCTTCTGCCAGAGGTGCTTCGCTGGCTGTGGCGCGACTATCCCAACACGATTAAAGCACCCGTTAGTACGCCACAACCCATCATGAGCGTATTGAAAGAGGGGGAGGCATGGCAAGTCATTACGGGCGACTATCAGAGCGCAAACACGCTTGTAAGCGACGGCAAGGGCGATGTCTACTTTGCAGACAACGTAACGCATCGCATTTTGAAAGTGTCGGGTGAAGGTAGCCCTTCTGTTGTTCGAGAAAACACGGCAGTAGTGAACGCACTCGCGGTGGCACCAGACGGTAACCTTCTCATCGCTTATGCTGATAAGCGCGTGGTCTCCTACTCTGCAAACGGGCAGGGGCGCGTAATTGTTACAGGCATTCCTGTTTGTGATCTTACCGTGAACAGCAGGGGAGAGATTTATGCTACCGAGACACTAGGCGGAAATATCTGGCTCTTCACCAGTACCGGAAAAAAGAGTCTCCTTGAAGCAAGAGTTGCTGGAGTGAATCGCCTAGTCCTTACTCCCGACCAGAGCCTGTTGGTTGTAGGGCAGACAGCACTCGCTGGAGCCGCATATAGAGGCAAAGGTGCTCCACCTACAGCACTCTCACAGATTCCAATGTTGACCTCATATCAGATACAACCGGATAGCTCTCTCGCTTACGGGCAACAGTATTTCGACCTGTCTATGCCCCACGAGTTGGGGAAGCATGAGGCGGCAGGCATGGCAGTAGATACAAAGGGGTGGCTTTATGTGACCTCGAACGTGGGAATACAGTACTGCGACCAAGCGGGGCGCGTGAACGGGATTATCGCGAATCCCGATTTCAAACCGACGACGAGTGTTGCTTTCGGCGGCACTAAGCTGGACACTCTCTTCGTTATTGCAGGAGACAAGGTGTATCGTCGCAGAACTCAGGCGAAGGGCGCACTTCCCTTCCAAGCACCTATAACACCGCCCGCACCAAGGTTGTAGGTCAACTTGTGTTGGAGTCGCTACTCCAATACCTGCACAAAAGAGACGTAATGTTGGCTCAAAAAATCTTTCACTCTCGTACTCTTATCCAGAAACAGGATAGGGGACGAGAGTGATGGCTACGTATTTCAATCAGCATCGTATTTTGCCGTCTCTTGTGAAGCCAATCCTGTATTTCAGCTAGAATAGAGCGGGGGCTAGGTCAGAGCAGGATATGTCAACTCAGAGTAGCCGTCACGCAACGCTCTCAACTTCTCCACACTCACTTCGCCGATGGTCGCATCTGCCATCTCATCCAAAAGCGTCAAAACTCTATCGCCGATCTCTTTTGCTTTCAGGCGCAGAATGGGAGGGCCCTCCTGATACATCTCCTCGTTCCCCAGAAGGCAGTCAAAATCGTGGATAAGGTTGGCGCGAACTAGGGCGATCCCCGTTCTGTTACCTGCTCCGTACAGTTTTGGGTCTACTTTACGTCGCCGTGCTTTTTTCCAAACCTCTCCCGCGAACTCGAACTCTTCCCGCGGAAAATCTACTCGGTTAATATCGGGGTCTGTAAGCATCCAGCGTGACTCATTTGCGTTCCATACTTCGCAAATCCAGTGGTCTGTATGTAGAAGGCTATTCGGGGCAGAGGCATACGTACAGAACCCCACGCGCACACGTGCAGGAATGCCTTTACTGCGAAGAACAGAGGCGAGAAGTACCGCGTGATGGCGGCAAGTTAGAATGAGCCGCTCCGCAGGAGTTCTCTCTAAGACAAGCCCTGCGGGATTACGGCGCAAAAGCCCGCCTAGAATTTCGCTCGCCGTAACGTATACATCGTCCTCACACCTCCGACCGGGTGGCAACTGTCCCGCCAACTCCTTCATCATACTGGGATGAAGGAGTTGGCATTTTATCAGTGTACACAGCTCCTCAACAGAATTGGGAACGGAGCTATAGAGTTGTGCGTACTTGTCGCGGATAGCGGTATAGGAGGTCTGTTGAATGTAGAAGTGGGGTGTTTCGGCAGACACGGAACTATTCCTCGCGTTTTGGTAGAAAGGATTATACCGTATAATCCTGATGGCTTAGAGTTTGACGTTTAGACAAATGGGCAACTCCTTTTAGCGGTTTGTGCCTAATCGGTGTTGCCCATGGGGTAAAGTTCTTCTGACAAAGGAGGAACCAAACCCCATGGATTCTAGCACACTTTCCGCGTTTCGGCGCGACTTAT
>JAPLCR010000131.1 GCA_026392135.1 Armatimonadota bacterium | reverse complement strand
TTTCAACACTCGGAATGGGAACTGCCTTCGATGCAACCGGCAAAGCCGACCTAAATGGTATCGCGGACGGAGCTTATATTCAGTTCGTTCAGCATAAGACCTTTGTAGAGGTGAACGAGGAGGGAACCGAAGCGGCAGGAGCAACGGGCATCGGCATTGGGGTAACCTCTGTACCTACCCCTGCGACCATGACCGTAGACCACCCCTTCTTCTGCGCCATTCGGGATGACAAAACAGGGACAATACTCTTCATGGGGACGATTGTCAATCCAAACCAGTAGTGCTTGACAGTGAACGTATAGGGTTAGGGACAGTACAGTTGTTAGACCTTTTGCCTAGCTGGAGCAGGGGTCAAAATCACGGCACCGAGCCTTTCTAGTATTCGTTCCCTAACCTTCCGACGAGCGAGGTACTATGTCTGAACTATCGCCTCCCCCTCATAGCCTCTTCATGGAGGACGAACCTACCCCCCTCGAAAGACCTATGTCTCATTCCGGCGTTCCCCTGGCGGCGAGAATGCGCCCACGTACTTTAGAGGAGTTTGCGGGACAGAGCAAAGTAGTAGGGGAAGGAACACTCCTCCGCAGAGCCATTGAGCGCGATCAACTCACCTACATTCTCTTTTGGGGACCGCCCGGTTGTGGTAAGTCCACACTTGCCCGTATCATCGCACACACTACTCGCGCCCATTTTGAAGACTACAGTGCGATAACTAGCGGAGTGGCTGATGTTCGCAAGGTAATTGAAGCGGCACGGGAGCGGCGCAAAAAACTCGATCAGAAGACGATTCTGTTTGTAGATGAGATTCACCGCTGGAATAAAGCCCAGCAGGATGCACTCCTCCCTCACGTTGAGGAGGGGACGATTCTGCTTATCGGTGCGACGACGGAAAACCCTTACTTTGAGGTCAACGCCCCCTTACTCTCACGCTCACGCCTCTTTCGCTTTGAACCCCTCTCGCCAGAAGAGATTTACGACCTCTTACAACGTGCTATCAAGGACACGGAGCGTGGGCTTGGAAACCTCTCGATCACTATTGACGACGATGCGCTTCTACACCTTGCCGACATTGCGGGGGGTGACTGCCGTAAAGCCCTCACAGCGCTGGAGGCGGCAGTCGAAGCCTCTCCCATAGATGCGAATGGAGAGCGTCACTTAACGCTTGAACTTGCGGAGGAGGGGGCACAGATTCGTGCGCTCGGCTACGATAAGAGCGGTGATGAACACTATGACACGGCTTCGGCGTTCATCCAGTCTTTGAGAGGTTCAGATGCCGACGCGTCTCTGTACTGGCTTGCAAAGATGCTTCAGGCAGGAGAGGACGTGAAGTTTATTGCACGTCGGCTTGTAATACTCGCTTCAGAGGACATAGGGTGCGCCGACCCGATGTCACTGATACTGGCAACCTCCACCGTTCAAGCGGTGATGATGGTGGGAATGCCGGAGGCGCGTCTTATCCTCGCACAAACCACCATTCACCTTGCCACTGCCCCCAAAAGCAACTCCGCGACACTCGCTATTGGTAAAGCGCTAGACGAGATTCGCAACTACGGCGCGAAGCCCGTTCCGCCCCACCTCTGCGATGGAAACAGCGTCACGGGTAGGGCTCTTAGGAAGGGCAGAGACTACCTCTATCCACATGAGTTTCCCAATCACCATGTTGAGCAGCAGTACCTTCCCGATGGCGTGACGGGAGTGCCTTTCTATGAGCCAACAGAACAGGGGCACGAAGCAAAAATTAAACGGCGACTGGAGAGGCTTTCCTCGGCGGAGGCAGGTGAAGGGAGTTCGGATGCGTAATTTTTTTATTCAATTCGCAGAAACCTGTCTCTTTTAGCATATTGAAGCGTCCATCATTACAGTCCATCATTACAGTAGATAGAAGAGGTCTCATGCTGTGTATATCCCGCCCCGATTTCATGTAGAAGAGCCAGCCGAATTAGTCCGATTCCTAAGAGCGCATCCATTTGCGTCACTTGTAAGCATGACCGACACAGGTTTGACGGCGACACACCTTCCTTTTTTGGTTGAGGAAGAGGAGGGCGCGATTGTGTTGCGCTCGCACCTTGCACGGGCAAATCCGCACTGGAAGCACTTCGGTGCAGGCGAGGCACTGGTGATATTTCAAGGCGCAGATGCCTATATCTCTCCCGCATGGTATACCCAACACCCAAGCGTACCGACATGGAACTACTCCGCTATTCACGCCTACGGAACGCCCCTAGCTGTGGAGGGCGAGGGGCTACGCAAAACAGTTTTGCAGATGGTACAGACATTTGAGGCAGAGGAGCCCGATGCGTGGAGACCTGAACTGCCCCCTGCCTATCTGGAAGGGATGCTAAAAGCGATAGTGGGGCTAGAGGTTCGAGTCACGCGCTTGGAGGGAAAGTATAAACTGAGCCAGAACCGCTCACAGGAGGAGCAGGTTCAGGTCATTCATGCCTTGAAACAACGCTCTGATGGCAAAAGCCGCGAACTCGCGGAGGAGATGGAGCGGCTGCAAGGAGATAGTAAGACAAGGTAAGGAGATTGTGAAATGTTATGGCGATGCTTATTAGGTATAGGGTTAGGAGCCGCATTAATGTCACCCGTAAAAGCGCAAGTTTCTGCCCAAAAAATAGACTACAATGGGTGGACAGGAGCCTATCGGCTAACGAATAAGCTGGTAGATTTAGTCTATGTTCCACAGATCGGGCGCGTGATGCGCTACGGCTACTTGGGAGAGGTAAACCTCATCTGGGAGAACCCTGAACACTTGGGTAAAACAACGGCGTTCACCCCCCCTCCTACCGACTGGGTGAACTACGGCGGCGACAAACTCTGGCCCGCCCCCCAAAAAGTGTGGGGTTGGCCCCCCGACCCCATTATGGATAGCGGTACTCACAAGGTGACTATTACCGCCGACAAGCGACTACGTATTGAGGGGCAGATTAGCCCAAAGCATCAGCTCTCGTTTGTCCGCACTATTACGTTAGAGGCACAGGGCACAGGAGTCACCTTCGAGAACACACTCATCAATCACAATAAAAAGCCCGCGCAGTGGGCTGTGTGGCAGGTGACGCAGGTGAATGCCCCTGACAGATTACGAATGCCGCTCTATACAAAAGGGAGTTTTAAGAAGGGCTACTACGTGTTTCAGGGGTCGGATCCGGTAAAAGAGAAGATGCAGATTCTTACCGACGAGGTTCAACTCTCCCGCGACAGCATGAAGAGCGCGAAAATCGGAGGAGACTCGCCTCTAGGTTGGCTCACCGCAGACAAGGGCGCAATTCGGTTCGAGGTCTCCGCAAAGCGTATCGCAGGTAAAACCTATCCCGATGACGGCTGTTCACTAGAAATCTACACGAATCCCGACCCGCTTCCCTATATTGAACTGGAACTACTGAGTCCGCTTATGACCATCAAGCCCGGTCAAACACTCTCTATGACGACGCGGTGGTCACTGAAAAAGGTGCGCTGATGTTCTCGCCCCGAACGCGTTGAAACACTCAATCCCTCACCCTGCCCTGCAGGCATCCCTCACATAACCTCACCCAACCTCTCCTTCGCAAAGGAGAGGAGTCTTAGCGGTATGAGATTAGAAGCCTGTGCGCGTTGTTCCAAGTTTGGGGTTTGTGTGCATTTTTTTGCGTATTTCGCGGCTAATTCCCAAAAGGGTGAACTCTTACACAACGCACAGCGAACTTAACTACATTGTGGAAGGTGTGGTACACTATTGCGTCACAAGCTTGCTCAGTGTATGAAAAAGAGAGCAGGCACTGTAGATGGAACTATCTTTCCGCGTGTTACGCGGCTTACATAATGAAGGATTTACCATGATAACCTCAGAAATCATCAACGAACGGCTTGAAGAGCTACTGCCCAAAGTAAGCAAGCCCGCCCGTTATACGGGGG
>JAPLCR010000433.1 GCA_026392135.1 Armatimonadota bacterium | reverse complement strand
GCAGTACTATCAACGTGGATACACCCTGCTTATTAGAAGCGGACGCTTCTTCCGGCAAGTAGTACGCCCTGCCTTCTCACACGTCTATTTTCACAAGGCACTCCCTCTTTTACAGGAGTACGCGAAGGCAAACAAGGGAACGGTAGACCTGCCTCTCGGCTTCGGAGAGCAGATGGAGGCACACTCCCTCAATGCGCGTGACCTTCTCCACCTCGACTACGCGATATGTTTGGGGTATAGCGATGTGCAAGGGCGAAAGGCAAGTGTAAAGGGGGCAGACGAAATTCTTTACTGGCCCGGACCCGACACAAATTATGGAGGCTTCATACCTGCGGACTTTACCTTTCCCGCGCCTGTCGCGGATAGCGATGAAGAGGAAGCCGAGCAGGACGAGGACGAGAACCCTGACGAGGAGACCCCCCCTCCCTCCTTCGACCTTTAAGACCGTTTCATTTTGAGAAAGATACTTCTAACTACAATGAGCAATACGATTATGGCGCAACTTCAACAACAGCATACCATCACCGTTTTAGTCGAGAACCGCCCAGGCGTTTTGGCGCGAACAGCGGGGCTATTTGCCCGACGCGGCTTCAATATTGAATCACTGTCTGTCTCCGTGACTGATAAGCCCGAAATCTCTCGCATGACCATCGTCGTCGGCGGAGACCACCGCGTACTCGAACAGATAACCAAGCAACTCAACAAGCTTATTGAGGTTATCAAGGTGGTGGACTACACTGAGACCGCCGCTGTTGAGCGTGAACTTGCGCTCATTAAGGTAAACGCGGAGGCGAATGTCCGCTCTGAGATTATGCAGATTGTGGAGATATTTCGCGGGCGCATTATCGATATGAGCGACAAGACCTTCATTATCGAGGTCACAGGTAGCCCCGAAAAGCTGGACAAAATCACCGACCTACTCACCACCTACGGGATTCGAGAGTCGGTTCGCACAGGCGTTATTGCAATGGCGCGGGGTGCAAAAACCGCCGCGCGCGCCGGACGCGATGGCGAATAGCCAACCTCTATGGACGACCTTCGCGAAATTGTAGACGCTCAAGCGATTGGGAGACTATTCGCTCTTCTCGCCCTCCTCGTTCCGCTATTGGCGGTAGCGATAGGGAGCGCGTTAGGCAAGCGCAAGGGAGACCCTAAGCAGGGCGCAGTATCTGGATTGATCGTGGGGCTTTTGGCTCCCCTCAACTGGGCGTTGTGGAGGCTCTACAACGCGATTGTGGACAGTACGGGCATCGATACCGTCCGCAATGTGGTTATTAACCTTGTTCTGTTTGTGGTCATCGGCTTTGGAACAGGAGCCGGTTTAGGAAACTGGAAGCGCAAGAATGACGCAAAAACCTGAGCCTAAAACTGACTGGACGGTATGGACACAGCCGGAAGTCGCTATAAAGTTCGCGAACGACAGACGCGCCGGAATTATGGGCGCGGAAGACCAACTCACGATTCTTCGTCAACTCCTGCCTCAGCGCGACCCGCAAAGTAGGGAAGTGTGGGCGCTGGATATGGGATGCGGCGATGGGATTCTACTCGATACGGTCTTTTCGCGGTGGCAGGGGGCGAAAGGCATCGCGCTGGATGGCTCTGAACCCATGCTGGAACTTGCGAAAAAACGCTTTGCAAAATCGCCAAACGCCGATGTCGCATTCGTTTACACCGATTTTAACGACGCGAATTGGCGCGATAACCTGCCCGTTCGCTCGTTCTCTGCGGTGGTTTCCGGATTCGCGATTCACCATAGCGAGGACGAGCGGAAGCGCGAAATCTACGCTGAGATTTTTGAGATGCTTGAGCCGGGAGGCGTTTTCGTCAACACGGAACACGTTGCAAGCGCAACCCCACACGGCGAGGGGCTTTTCGAGTTCGCTTACGCGCAAAGCCTTACGCGGAAACGTCAGGCGGAAGGGCGCAACGTGACGTTCGAGGAGACGTTAGAAGAGGTGACTCTGCGTCTCGATAAATCGGCGAACCGACTCGTTCCTGTCGCTACCCAGACGCAGTGGCTCTCCGACATCGGCTATACCGATGTAGACTGCTACTGGAAACACTACGAACTCGCTATTATCGCGGGCTATAAGCCCCTTTAAGCCCTCACCCCCGTCCCCTCTCCCAATTCTGGGCGAGGGGGAACTAGGGCGGTAGGTATGTCTCTAGGGCTAGGAGCCGAAATAGACCGCCAATCCAAATGAAATGCACCCGATTGATTTGGGTTATTGGGCGCGGCGTTAAAAGCCTTATTGACCGGAGGGTTAGCGAAATGGAGTCGCCGCAGGTGTTGGAAGGAACGTGGGAAGAGATAAAACTTCATGAAAAAGAGTTAGCGGGGCGGACGCTCAGAGTCGTCATCGCCCCCAAACAGGAGCCTCTACAGACTGAACCCGCGAGTAAGGAGAGGGTAGCGAAGCGACTTCAAGGGCGTGGCGCGTTCAAGGGCAAACTTGGCGGAGTTGAGGCTTATCTACGCGAGAAACAAGCCGACATTGAGCGCGAGGAGCATATCCTTTGAACTATGCTCTGGATGCTACAGTGGTTACTGCTGACCGCCATGAGTTTGAACGTTTGATTCCGCTCAACATTTGCCCTATTCTCTTTATTCGGTAGGCGCTTAGGGAATCGCGTCAGAATAAATGTTCCATTTGTAAACCAGAAGCCCTCACCCCCGTCCTCTCTCCCAATTCTGGGCGAGGGGTGACTAAGCATTAAACTAATACCGCTCCCTCAAAGGTCATAAGAGACCGCAGCTACCTTTCAGACAGCCCTTCTCCGCTTCGGGGAGGGATGTCCGCAGGACAGGGAGGGGTTAAATTCACTCAGGAGAACAAGAAGACTCATGCCAGCAAAAATATACTACGAGAGCGATGCCGACCTCGGCGTGCTTCGTAACAAGACAGTCGCTATTATCGGCTACGGTAGCCAAGGACACGCACACGCCCTCAACTTGCGCGAATCGGGCGTAAACGTTATCGTCGGGTTGCGCCCCGGCAAGTCGTGGAACACCGCCGAGAACGATGGTCACACCGTCCTCACCGTTGCGGAAGCCGCGAAAGCCGCTGACATTATTATGATACTGGTCAACGACGAGTATCAGTCCGCCGTCTACAAAGAGAGTATCGAAGCGAATCTGGTTCCCGGCAACGCGCTTGCGTTTAGCCATGGGTTCAACATCCACTTCGGGCAGATAGTTCCCCCAGAGAACGTGGACGTTTTTATGTGCGCCCCCAAGGGACCTGGTCACCTAGTGCGCCGCGTGTATGCGGAGGGCAAGGGCGTTCCCTGCCTTATCGCTATTCATCAGAACCACACGGGCGACGCGAAGAATATCGCTCTCGCCTACTCGAAGGGCGTTGGCGGAACTCGCGCCGGCGTTCTGGAGACGACCTTCCAAGAGGAGACGGAGACCGACCTCTTCGGTGAGCAGACAGTTCTCTGCGGCGGCTGTACTTCGCTAGTGAAGGCGGGCTTCGAGACGCTGGTTGAGGCGGGCTATCAACCGGAAATCGCCTACTTCGAGTGTCTGCACGAACTCAAACTTATCGTAGATTTGATGTACGAGGCGGGTATCGCGGGTATGCGCTACTCTATCTCGGACACCGCGCAGTTCGGCGATATGACGCGGGGACCGCGCATCATTGACGACCATGTTAAAGAGAATATGAAGAAGATTCTGAAAGAGATTCAGAATGGCGAGTTTGCACGGGACTGGATTTTGGAGAACCGCGCAGGGCGACCTGTCTTCCGCGCTCTGGACAACCAAGACCGTAACCACTCCATTGAGAAGGTCGGGCGTGAACTGCGCGCGATGATGAGCTGGGTTCAGAAGGATGTAGTGCAAGAGGCGACCGCCGTCGCTCAGACCGCTGAGGCGAACGAGCGGGTCTCGCACGTCGAACTGAATGGCTAGCCCTCACCCCCTGCCCCTCTCCCAATTCTGGGCGAGGGGTGGCTCCAACGGGTTCCGCTGACCATTTGAAATCTGCACTCCCTTGCCCTGTTTTGGGGAGGGGAGTCGTTGTCTGTAGGGAAATGAGATACACTGCTAATGAGAGGCAGGCACTGAAAGTACCTGCCTGTGAAGTGCGCCCGTCCTGCGGACGGATTGACAGTTTCGACTGATAGGCTATTTTCCTATCTCGAAAGACTTTCCGTCGTCGGAATGTTACGTCCATAGGACGCACAGTTTTTCATAGGTGGGGATAAGATAGACAAAGCGGAGGCGAAGAAAAATATGCTTGCAATTGTTGGCAAAGCTACACCAAATGAAAATGGTGATATTGAACTCTATCTCAAGCAGTTTGCCCGAATGCTTGAAGATAATGGGAAGTTCGTTTACGCATGGTCGTTTAACCCTAAACAAGAGGCAATAGATTACCTTCAGAGAAGCCTTGCGAGGCACGAAGATGTCTTTTTGCATTTGTCCGTTTCTGGCAAGGTTTCTTGTTTACGGATGCGTATCACTGACTTTTACCATTGCCGAACCACTGGCACGCGATGTCCTGATAAATGGGATATGCACTGCATTGATGACTTACGCAACATATCCTCCCTAACTCCAAAAAAACCCATTCACCTCTGGTTCCTGATTGAAACGATAGAGGATGATATGCCTGAACCGGTCTATTTGTCAACAGAACACCACTTGACACCTTTTAGACCCGTCTTCCAAAATCAGTATAGCACTTGGGGGCAGAACTACTTCGCCTTCCTTACCACAAAGTGAACTATCGGCAGTGGCTTTTTGCTACTGCATTGAGGAGTTTTACATGAGCGATGACATCTTAGACACTCATCTGTACAAAATCGCTGGAGCATATAGACCAGCAAATAATGTATCTTGTCTCCTAGAGATTTACAGGTCGCCAAGGCAGGTGACTGAAGATTGGTGTAGGCAAACAATACAAT
>JAPLCR010000028.1:9198-15672 GCA_026392135.1 Armatimonadota bacterium | reverse complement strand
TGAGCTTGTATAGAGATCTTTCACCTTTAGCCACTGTGCCGCGAAGCTCTCTGCGAGTGCCGTCGCTTTTGGGCTTTTCAGGAGGCGATCTACCTGTGTGTCGAGTGTTTTGGGGTCGTGCAGACGTTTTGCACTGGCGAGCTTTAGCAGTTCATCATCTGGAGTGGAAGCCCAGAGGAAGTAGGAGAGGCGTGTCGCTAGTTCGTAGTCGCTGATGGGGTAGGGGCTCGCTGTATTCTGCTCTTTTTCAACTCGGAACAGGAAGTTTGGCGAGACTAGCACACCTTTGAGTGCGAATTTGACCGATTTCTCAAACGATCCGCCGTCTTTTGCGGCTATGTCGTATAGGCGAAGCAAGCCTGTGAGTTCGTTTGGCTGAACGGGGCGGCGAAAGCCGCGGTAGGCGAAGTAGGCGAGTATCTGTTTTGCCGCGTCGCGTTTTGGGAGTTTGGCACTAGGCTTTACACGGAAGATTCGTTCTGGCTTAGCCTCATCGAGGATGTCATTCGCAGATTGTAGGTAGCGTTCCATGAGTATGGGCGGCACGAATAGGGTATCGGCGTTGTTATCGAAGCCTCCCCCTCCGCCGCCGTCTGCGGGGAACCCGTCGGCAGGGTTTGAGGTGATGCCGAAGAGGTCGCGAACCGTGTTGTTGTACTCTATCCGATTGAGGCGGTGAATGAGTTTGCGTCCGGGGTTGGGTTTTTGGTAGGCGGGTTGGCTATTCAGTACCAGCGTCACCCATGTTGTGAGCATATCGCGCTGTTCTTGTGTAGGTTGCAAGATGCCGATGGGAGGCATTGCTCTCTCACGTACTTGGGTGACAACCTTACGCCAAATCGTTTCGTTTTTTTGTATTGCGCCAATGGAGTTGAAATCGGCAAGATTTAGACCCGCTTTGGGGTTTTTCGCGCCGTGACAGAGGATGCAGTGCTTGTCTATGAGGGGAAATATCTGCTTTTCGTAGATCTCTGCGGTAGGCTGAAGGCTTTTTGTGTTTTGTGCTATGGCAGAGCCTAGCACGAAAACTGCCCCTAGTATCATGGAGGCACTAAGAGTTAGGGTGGTGCGGCACTTGTTGGCTTTCAGCATAGAACCTCGCGGGAGTAGGGATGTATTGCTACTAATTTTGTAGATTTTAACGGACATTTGTTACAGAATTTTTCCCTTTCAAGGAAGCCATCGGCTGTTTGCATAGTGCAAAAAAGAGTGGCTTTTCACCCATCCTTATCAAACCGGCTTTTCGCAAGAGGGGTGGCTTTGAGATGCTTTCGTTTTTCGCCGACGTTTACGAAACTCAACTTTCAGCGGTCATGCTTTGCTGATAGACGCACAGATTTCGAGTGTGCGGAGAGCGTCTTGAGCGGTGAGGGTTGGCTCTTGCAGACCGCGTACTACATCGGTGCAGTGAGAAAGGAGTCGTTCATATCGATTTGGACCCGATTCGTAGCGAGTTTGCCATACAGGATGTTCGGCGGTGAGAATGCGGAGGGTTTCGGAGTCGTAGTCTACGATAGCCGCACCTGCCGAGCCGTATACCTCCACTCGATTGTGTCCGCCTGGGCTAGTCCAGCAGGCTTCAACCACTCCTAATGTGCCTGTAACGCTCTCTAGGGTTACAAGGGCAGTGTCTGGAACACCGAGGTTCACGTCTATTTTGCGGGTGTATCCGTGCGATGAGGCGACTTCACCACAGAGATAGCGAAAAAGGTCTATGCCGTTTGTGGCAGTTTCGGTGAGGATGTCGCCTGTGCGGTCAGCACTTGCCTCCTCCCAGTGTCCGCTGAATCGGCAACGGAACATAGTAGGTCGCCCAATATCGTCGTTATCGATACACTCTTTCAGATGAAGTAGCGGGGCGTAGAAGCGATGTGCAAAGCCGGGTAAGAGGTGTCGTTCTCGCTGGTTTGCCAGCTGAACAAGTGGGTAGGCTGTGTTCGCGGTGTAGGTGATGGGCTTATCACACATCACGTTGCAACCTGCGAGGAGTGCCTCCTCAATGACGGGGGCTTGCTCCTGTGGCGGTAGGCAGATATCTACAAGGTCGAACGCTCCGCTTTCAAGGGCGGTCTGTAGGTCAGGAAAGACGGGTATGCCTACGTATGGGGCGACGGTTTGAACGGCGAGGGAGGCATTTTTGTCTATGACGGCGCGAACACGCACTCCTATCAGGTTCATCCAAACGGTGAGATGAACCTGACCGAGTGCGCCGCAACCGATAAGAGCTATTGAGAGGTCTGACATTGCTAGCTAGTCGCCGTCCGTAAGGTGTTGGAGGGCTGAGGCGTGGGTGTTGCACTCTAGCGTGATGAGTCTTCGGAGCGCGAGCGTTGTTGGCAAGGGCGTACTTGCGGGGGCGGATATGGCTTTTATGGTCTCTTGCGGCGTGGAGGCTCCCGTAGCAACGGCGCGAATCGCTTCAGCAAGTTCAGTTTCGCCTTTTGTCGTTGCGTAGCCATTCGCGTTAAGGAAGGAGAGTACGGAGATAAGAGTGGTACGCAGGTTACCATCCGCGAAGGGATTCACGTTGAGCAGTTTGCCGAGTAGCTCTGCTGCCTGTGTGGGTACATCGTGGCTGTTGCCATAGCGGTACTGTGCCGCCATGCACGCCTCTAGTGCGAAGTAGTCGTAGGCATTGACTTTTCCGGTGATGGCGTTGTTTATCCAGACGAAATCGTGGACGGTGAGATACTCCATCGTTTTTGTGCTGTCCTCTCAAAATAGGGGTGGTATAGGCTAGATAGAGTACCCAAAATCGGGGTAGGTTGTCAAATTCGTTACGATGATTCGGGTTGGATTCGGTGCCGTTCAGCAATAATGATAGCGCAGAGGGTGTTTACGGCAGTTTCAAGGTTGTCATTAGTGATGAGGTAGTGGTATTCCCGGCGTGCATCGAGTTCGCCTTTGGCAATCTCTAGGCGTTGCTGGATTTTCTCTGGGGTGTCTTTACCCCGACCAATCAGCCGCTCTTCTAGCACGGAAAAGGCAGGGGGTTGGATAAATATTAGGCGTGTGGCGGGGAGGAGTTGCTTGACGTTCAGTGCGCCTTTCACTTCAATCTTGAGTACAACATCGGTTCCTTCTGCAAGGCTCTGTTCAACTGGGGCGAGGGGGGTGCCATAGAAGTGGCTGCCATAGTTCTCATACTCAAGGAATGCCGCGTCTGCGATTTCGGTCTCGAAACGCTCTTGAGTATAGAAAAAGTAGTCGATCCCACTGCGCTCAGTATCGCGCGGGGGGCGTGTCGTTGCGCTGACGCTCTTAATGATGCCCTCCATATTTTGGAGGGATCTGTCAAGAACGGTGTCTTTTCCTACACCGGAGGGACCGGATACCACAAAGAGTATGCCGCGTTTACGTTGAAAGTCTAGAACAAGGCTCATGAAGACAGTAGGGGCTCCTGACCCGTTTGATGGGTGATTATAGCATACAGGGTGCTTTTACCCTAGCTCAAAGAAGGTGATTCCGTAGGTACGATTGAAAGGTAGCGGCTGAAAATTGGACGTATGCATTCTTACCGTCTAGTTCTCCTACAAAAAAGCCCTTGGGGTCTGTATTGTAGAACGCTTCTGTATCGTATCTCCCCGGATTCCAACCTTCGGCTTTCGCCCACAATGCGGCGATGTCAAGTTCATCGCGTGTCATTTATGAAGGTGGAAGTCCGGGTGTATAGTGGTTAGAGTTCCGTTTTGGAGGACGGGTTGCCCTCAGAGTCTATGTCGTATACGATGGGTACGCCGTTTGGGATATTGAGTTCAAGTATCTGCTTCTCATCGAGCTTATCTAGTATCATCACGATGGCGCGAAGGCTGTTTCCGTGTGCCGAGATAATGACGTTTTTACCCTGTTTTAGCACGGGCACGATCTGGTCGTAATAGTAGGGAAGGGTACGTGCGGCGGTGTCTTTGAGGCTTTCTCCATTAGGGGGCGGTACGTCGTAACTACGTCGCCATATTTTGACCTGCGCGTCGCCGTACTGCTTTGCGGTCTCTGCCTTGTCCAAGCCTTGTAGATCGCCGTAGTGACGCTCATTGAGGGCTTGGTCTTTGATGGTGGGCAGAGTGGTCTGTTCTGCTGTCTCAAGGCAGTAGGTGAGAGTATCGATGGCGCGGGCGAGTACGGAGGTAAAGGCGATATCGAGTTTAATTCCTTGAGCCTTGATTTTCTCACCTGCCGATTTCGCTTCGGCGATTCCCTGTTCCGTGAGTGGGATGTCAATCCATCCGGTGAATCTGTTTTCAAGGTTCCATTGCGACTGCCCATGTCGGAGCAAAATCAGTTTAGACACATATTTCTCCTCGTTTTGTTTTAGTATTCCGCGTGCGTTGAGCGGAGTTCGTATAATGCGTGAAAGCAGGGCAACTAATGCCTGAAAAGGGCAATTTAGGGTTCAAAAAAGGCAGTTTAATACCCCAATTCGACAAAATAGATGGTTCGATTGGGGTTCTCTTTAGCCTAGGTTGGAAAGTGCCGACGCGAAGTCCTCCATACCGAGTGTTCGCGGGAGGTTCGTTTCACTCGAATCGGCGATGCGAATAAGGGCTTGTAGCCCTGCCTCATTTACAAGGGCGCGGATGTCGGCTCCACTGTAGCCGTTAGTGTCCTCTGCCAGTTTTTCAAGGTCAACATCCTGTGCAAGCCGCGTTATCCGGGTACAAAGTTCAAACAGGGCTTTACGTGCCTCTAGGTCGGGAAGCGGGATTTCGATTTCACGTGAAAGCCTTCCGCCGCGCCGTACCGCTGGGTCGAGCATATCGGGGCGGTTGGTGGCTCCTACCACGAATACCCTGTTGTTTGAGGATAGACCGTCCATCTCTTGCAGGAACTGGTTGACGATTTTGTCGGAGTGAATGGCGACTCCGCCCTGTCGGACAGTGAGGAGCGCGTCTATTTCGTCTATAAAGATGATGGAGGGTGCTGTTTGGCGTGCTTTTAGGAAGAGGTCGCGCACACGCTTTTCGCTCTCACCTACGTACATTTGCTGAACATCGGCGGGCGTGATGGAGAAGAAGCTACACTTCGCCTCATTAGCGAGTATGCGGGCGACGGTGGTTTTGCCTGTTCCGGGAGGTCCCTTGAGGAGAATACCTGTCGGGGGTTGTATACCAAGTTCTCGCGCCATATCAGGTTTTTCGAGCATGAGTTGCATCTGCCGTAGTTCGCGCTTTGTTTTTGGGGGCAGGATGATGTCGTCCCACGTTGCGCCGCCTGAGATATTATCGGGCTTCACTTGAGTAGTCTGCGGTGTGTTGAGTGCGTTGGCAAGAGTGGCATAGTTTGTATTGGCTGGGTCGAGTTGGGCGGCGCGTTTCGCGAGGTCTGTTGCTTCTGTGCGCCTATCAAGTGCGTTTAGAGATTGGGCAAGGTAGTGTGTTGCGCGTGCGTGGTTTGGCTCACGCTCTAGTACGGTACGAAGATAGTACTCTGCATCTAGTAGTGATTGGCGGTAGCGTTGAAATTTCCGCTTGCCCTCTTTTGCGGGGCTTCCCAAGCCAAGCACCTGTGCGCCGTACGCAAACGCCATGTCGCCGAAGCCGGGTTTATCACCTTCGGCATCGTTCCATAGCGACCAGCCGAGCCGGAATCGGGCTTCTACGCTTTCCGGGTCGATAGCAACGGCTTTGCGATATGCTTCGATTGCGTGTAGCCAGTCACGTACTCGTGCATACTCTAATCCGCGCCGTAGCGCGTCTTCTAAGGTTTCGGTAGAGGTATTGTTCGGCATAGTTGGGATGGTGTTCAGGTGGTTCCTTGATTTACCTAGATTTTACCGCATAAACGGGCATTCTCGGATATGCACGTTACGGACTCACTCCTTTATTACGAGCGATCGGGTAAAAGGTTGCATGAAATTGGGTTTTGGGAAGGTAGCAGTATAGAGCAGGGTGGTTTTGTTAGGATAGGGGGGCTTTTTGCTACACTGCCCTGCCCACATCGGGCAGGGCAGCTAACGGTTTTGTTGGTAGTACAACAAAGCACTGGTATTTGGGCAAAACAGGCTATGCGTATGGTTGATTACTCGTAACTACACACGCTCCGTTTTTGCGGAAAATTTCCTAAAAACCGCCATTTTCCCGAACGAGAAAGCGGCATAAAACAAGAAACTTTTGTCCCTAACCCCAATAGTTTCTTAAAAACAGCCATTTTCCCGAATGGGTAAACAGGTGCCTTCAGGAAAGTATGTCGCAGAGGGAAGCGTGAGTAGTTACGATTACTCATAACCGCCTCAACATTACTTGCGTCTGCGTCGGCGGAACATACAGAGACCGCTGAGTGAGCTACCTGCGAGAAGGCTCATTAAACCCGGCTCTGGTACGTTAGAGACAGCACCTGCGCCAAGCATATCTTGTGCGTTGGCGGGGTTGGTGGGCTGGAACCAAGTGGCGGTGGTGGTGGTGAAGTTGGTGTTTAGGGCGGTGAGGTAGGAGTTTACCTGAGTAGTTAAAGCCGAGTCGTTTGTTACCAGTTGGAAAT
>JAPLCR010000028.1:3671-9167 GCA_026392135.1 Armatimonadota bacterium | reverse complement strand
TCGTTCGACGAATCGTAGAGAGTCTCCCATATCGCTATCTGAAGGGCAGAGGCAGCAGTGTTACTGCTTACCTGATTGGCGTAGGTGTTGAAAAGCCATGCTGCTTTGGGACCTGTGTTTGGGCTGTTTCCATTGCGGGTGAGGTCGTTCGTGGAGCGCAGGGTGACATCCATCGGGGATTGGAGGGCATTTTCAAGTGAGACACAGTAGGCGTAAAAGGTGTTGTTGTAGCCTGAGGGTGTTCCTGCACCTCCGGTGAACTGCCAGCCTATCTGTCCGGCGAAAGCCGAGTGCTGAACATTATTCGATTTGAACGTGATGCCTTGTCCCATCCCCAGTCCGGTGTAGGAGAGGGTATAGGCATTTGCGCTAAGTGCCGAGGCAGCTAGGAGAGTGAGAGTTGTAAGCAGACCACCAAAAAATGAAGTTTGTTTCATGCGTTGTTGTCCTAATTCTATCGTTTTGTGAGACTATCTTGTCGGTATAGTAATTAGTATAAGGCACTTTTAAACGGGTGCAAAGGGGTACATGAGGAGAACTGGTAATCCTACTATCTCAAACTAGCAGTGTTGCTAGGATAGAGGAGACCTTTTTAACTGTGTGGATGCGATGTAAATCACTAACCGCTTTCTCGAAGCTGGGAGAGGGATCCCTTGCGGTGAGTGAGAAGGTGTTGGCACAAAGAGAGGGGAAGTGGATGGGGAGTACTTGCAACCGATTAGTTTGCCCTCTACAAAGAGAAGCCTCTCCCAATTGGGAGAGGCTTCTCTTTGAGGCATAAAACGGAAGTTCTGTTTTAGCGAATTTGTGCTTTGCGTCGGCGGAGCATCCATAGCCCGCTTACTGAACCGGAAGCAAGTAGGCTCATTAAGCCCGGCTCTGGGACTTGACTCTGAGTAGGTCCTACGATGTCTTGACCTAAACCGCCTGTATCGAACCAAGTGGCGTTAGAACTTAGGTAGGAGTTGTTGCCAATCGCAGTTTGCAGTGCCCCTAAGTAGATATTCGTCTGCCCAATTACAGCAATTTCGGTAGCGTCTAACTTGTAGAAGCCGCCGGTTAGATCCATGCTAGAATCGTAAAGGGCTTCCCAAATCGCAGCTTGAAGCCCTGCTGCTTGCACGTTATTGCTGATGGAGCTGGAGTAGGTGTTGTAGAGCCATGCGACACGGTATCCTGTGTTCGGCAGGTTGCCGTTTTTGGTCAAAAGGCTTGTGTTTTTGAGCGAGACAGTCTCTCCATTAATGAAAGAGTGCTCAATGTCTACACAGTATCCGACAAAACTGGAGGGATAGCCGGAAGGACCAGCGGTTACTCCATTGTTTTGTTGTCCTGTCCAACCGTTAAAACTAGAGACCCCATTGTTGTAGTAGCTTTTTACGTTTTGCCCTAGCATACCTGCAATGCTTGAGGTGAGGGTAGTGGCATGAGCGGCTTGGCTGAATACAAGAGTGCCTAATACAGCACCCAACGAAAGCAGTTTCTTTAGCATTGAAAACCTTCCTTTATTGCGAGATATAGAGCAGGTATTTGGTTTAACCGGCTCTTACCACGTTCAAAATAGTGGGATACATACTCAACTGTTGGGATGTGTTCACCTTGAGCGAGTAGTTACTCCCAAAGACAAAATAGAGAGTTAATAGAGGTTATCTATTTACTCAATCGCTTCCAACCGTGAAAAGCGAGAGCCTTCTGCTTCCAGGCAGAGGATATATAAGTAAATTATATCATAGATTCATTGTGAATCTTTGCACACTAGGGCTATTTTTCTGAAACCCGTATTTTCACTAGCACGGGAATCGTGAAATGGGTTGGGAGGTGCATTGGCGAGTTGTTTTTAGAGGCTTATAAAGAGGGATTCAGTAGGGGAGTGGCGAACTTAGTATTGGGATACACTACTCTTCAGGAGGCTACAGAGATGACGTCGGAAGGAAAATTAGGTATAGCTCTACTTTCATTTGCTCATGTTCACGCACGCGGCTATGCTGACAGTGTGCGCGATCATCCCGACTGTGAGGTTGTGGGTATTTGGGATGAAGACCCAGAGCGAGGGCAGTCGGAGGCAGATAAGCGTGGCACGGAGTTCTACCACGAGTTGGAAGACCTGCTTGCGCTTGACGCAGTGGATGGTGTGGTTGTCAACGCACCTACAAATATGCACCGTGATGTTTTGATAGCGGCGGCGCAGGCGGGCAAACATATCTTTACAGAGAAGTCGCTTACTATCACGCTTGCAGATGCGACAGAGGTTATGAATGCGGTGCAGGATGCGAATGTCAAGTTTATGATATCGTTTCCATCGCGTGTGCGCCCCGAAATTCTCTTTGCAAAGCGGGTATTGGATGAGGGGTGGCTAGGTGATGTGACCCTGATGCGTACGCGAATAGCGCATAATGCGGCACTAGACAAGTGGTTTTCGGGCGGTTCGCTCTGGTTTGGCGAAGAGGAGAAGGCAGGAGGCGGAGCCTTCTTCGATTTGGGGTGCCATCGAGTAGATATTATGCGGTGGTTTTTGGGCGACCCTTCTTCTGTGGTTACTCAGATGGAGAACTTTAGCGGGGCGTATGATATTGACGATAACATGGTCTCAGTAGTCAAGTTCCGCAACAATGCGCTGGGTATCCTTGATGTGTCGTGGGTGCATAGGAGCGGTCCTAATCCGCTTGAGATTTATGGTACAGAGGGTTATTTGGGGATTGATGTGGCACCGAACGGTCCCCGTGTTCAACTCATTAGCACGCGAGTAAGTATGGGAGACTTGAGTGGTTACGTGATTCCTTCGCACCTTCCTGCTGCTCAGCCTATGCCTTTCAATCAGTGGGTCTCCGCCATAAAAGAGGGAACACCTATGACCATCAACATTTTTGATGGTTGGAATCTTGTTCAGTTGATGGAGGGGTGTTATATTGCAGGGCGTGAAGGGCGTGAGTATATTTTTTAGGCTGTGGAGTAACACTCGGTTGTTTAGGTGGATGAACCTTACGCTGAAGGCGTGAGGTTCATCTGCTTTATGAGGTGGCTTATGCGTGAATATCCAGAGTCGGCAGAGGCACTTCGCTCGTTTCAAAGGCTTTCAAGGGCTGTTTTTCTTTGACCCATGCTCCACCGACAACGGCGTAGTGCGGATTGTAGAGTTTGCTAGGGGTTTTGTTTGTACTTTGCTTTCTTAATCCCTTTTCCTGTAGGCTTCTGGGTAGTGTGGTGAGTGTCCTGCTCTGACTTGGGGTTACGGTCGCATCTGTGCCCAAAGAGGTTGGTGTTGATGCGATAGTGCCCCTTTGAGAGGGGTAAAACTCTACTTGAAGTCCTGTAGAGTATGGATTGATGTAGGGCGTACTTGCGTCGAACGTAGCTGTTTCCCCTATTGAGACTACAACGGTATTTGTGTTGTTATTGGGCGTGCGTCCGTTTTTGGCAAGGCTGACCGTACTACTCTCGTTCTGAATTGCTATCTTCTGTTTTTGTTGCGCCTTGAACAGGGATTCGGGTTTTTGGCGTTGGCTTTCAGGGTGAATACGTTCAATGCGCTTGATGACAATCTCTGCCCCTCCTAGTAGCCGCACCGATGCAACGGTTATTTGTGATTCTAGCATGGTCTTTCGCCCTCTCTCCGTTTGTGTCCCAAGGCTGTGTTCCAAATGAAGCTATTGGATTGTCGGCGCGTACAGAGCCGAAGTTCCCTATCAATTATGCTAGAAATGCACATGGTGCGCTGAGAATAGTGAACAAAACCCCCCGCGCTTCAAGAAGCGCAGGGGGTTTTGATAGGAGGGGAGTGTCTATTTTTCGTGAATGAAGCCATGGTAGCGCCCCATCCAGTAGGGGAGGAGCCATACCGCTGCATCCTCTTCAGAAGCTCCGTTTGGGGAGCCGCCATTGCACTCAAAGGGGTTGCCGTTCCATCGCATGAGGCGGCGTTCACTGGGGGGGAGTGCTGAGGTAGTTTGCACGGCGGCACGCCCGTTTCGCTCTGTACGTAGGAGTTCTACATCATTGCGTTGTGTGCCGCGCACCTCCCAGTCTATCAGTTCCCAAGCCCAGTCTTGGAGTGTTGCCACGCTTGCCTCTATGTCGGCAGGGTTTCCTGATTGTGCGGTGTAGATGAAATTGAAGAAGGGACTCGCTTCAGGGCGCTCTATTTTCCAACTCCGTTCAAGGCTCTGTTGGAGTATGCGCCGTGTTGCAGGCTCTTTTTCGATGTCCATCAGCACGTAGTACATCATGAACGCCATTTCGTCGTCGGAGTGATTCACCAGATACCAAGGTTCCGCCATTTTTTGGTTAATGGTGTTCAACAGATAGTGGTGCTTCGTGATTAGTTCGTGGTATTTGTCAGAGAATCGTTTGTCACCGCAGATATGTTCTGCGACTTTCAAGAAGGTTAACATCTCCAGAGAGTTTAGCCCGCGCTCTTCCCACCACATGGGGTCGTCATTTACGTATTTAGGATTCCAGACTCCCCAGCGTGTTTTGCGCCCTGTATGCCCGATAAGGTTTAGGTCTCCTTGCAGTATATGGTCGGTAACATCCCGAACCACTGTGCGAATCTCCTCTTTCTCCTTTGCATCGGCTACTAGTTGGTAGTAGAGATACCATGCGTAGTAGTGTCCGTCCATCTCATCGGAGGAGGTGTCACCTTTGACGGTAATGTTTGGGTCGATGGGAGAGGTATACCAGACCTTTTCGGTTTCGCCTTCGATACCAACAGTCTCTTCGGGGTTGTAGCCTGTAACCTGCTCACCTTTACGAATGATAGAGCGGGCTGGGAAGCCTTTGACTCCCGTGTATTTAACTAGGTCAAGCATAGCTCGCATGGACTTTTGGGCAAGGGCGCGTGCTTCTGGCTCTTTGGTGACGGCGTAGCGGTACGCCTCCGCGCCTACATAGTGGGATGTCCATAGACCGTCGTTATCACTTGCCTCAAAGATAACGCCCTGCGTCGGGTCTCCGGGCTGCTTGAGTCCGCTTCCCGTCATAAAACCAAAGCGGCTGTGCCGCGCCGTAATCTCTTCGTAGTGGTTGGCTTTTTCGCGTAGAGTTATCTGTTTATCGTAGAGGTGAGCGATTCCGCCTTGCGTCGCTACCCATGCCGAACCATCTGCCATTCCGATAATCGAATTGACTTTGTTATCGGGGAGCCAACGCTTGCCCCAGTAGTACTGCCACCGCCCTTGCGGAGTGTATCGGCACACGCCTTCGGTGGTTCCCGCCCAGATGGTGCCATCCTTGCCAAGCGAAAGACAGGTGATGACTTCGTAGGGTATTCCGAGCCGTGTATCCACGGGAACCCAGAAGTCTTCGCCATCTGTTGCGTATATTCCCGCGTTCGTTCCGAGCCAAACATGACCTAGAGAGTCCACTTCTACGCAGGTGTTTACCGCGTCTACATTCACGAAGGGTTGGCGCGTTAGGTATTTTTGTGGTTTGGTTAGGCGGACGTACTTTCCGTCTTTAGTACAAAAGGTGCCTTTATCGGTTACAACCCACACCTGTCCG
>JAPLCR010000028.1:0-3645 GCA_026392135.1 Armatimonadota bacterium | reverse complement strand
TTGACCGGATGACTGCGCCTATGGGTAGCTGTTTCGCGTCAACTTCGATTTGGGGGAAGGTCTGATCAACTGCCTTTTTCCACCTGCCTTGTGCGAAGACGGCAAGACCCGCGTTGGTTTCCGCATAGAGTGATCCTGCTTGGTGGTGCAGGAACTTCACCACATTGCCGGGTAGCCCCTGCTCTGTTGTATAGCGGTCAGATACTCTTTGCGGAAAGGTGGATACTGTGTAGGCAGGGGGCACGGCGTTTCCTTTCTGAACGCTCAGGGCGATGAGCAGACTGGCACAAACAAAAATAGACGACTTGCTAATGGACATTCAGTTCTCCCAAAGGGGTTGTGTTGTTCGGCATACCATATAGTATACTTGCTATCCAACGCTTTCGCTCTAGATCGCACTATCGCGCTGTTTTTCTACTGGAAGGTGGCTCCACACAAAGCAGTGCGTCTGAAGCCTTGCTGAGTGGAAATGAACAAGCCACTACGTTTTAACGCGGGGGCAGTCCGATAAGGTACACCTCTCTAGTTTACAATGAGGTTAGCACCGCCCGTGGTGGTGTTATTGTTGTCATCTCCAGCGAATGAAGTGAGAAGACATACCTCCTTTCTAACGATTGCTCTTTCGATAAATGCTAAGAAACTAGCTAGTCACAAGTAACCCAAACTGACCGCACATACAATATCAGTTTGACGCATACTGTTTTAGGAATGCAATCACCTCCTCGCGCAGTTGTGCATCTTCAGGTTGCCCGCGCGACCTTTTACGAGCGTACCAAATCGCATTGTGTCTGCGTACATCACAGATGGAAACCTTTGCACCTGCCTCTACTAACTTCTTGACCATATCCAACTGAAGAGCCTGTGCGGCATACATGAGAACCGTTTCACCTCTGTTATTGGAAAGATTGACATCAGCCCCGTGCTCTATCAAGTAATCTACGATTTGCACATCACCATCATCAACAGGTTCTGTAAGCACAGGATACTTGTTGATGGGAAACAGGTTAACATCAGCACCTTGCTCTACTAGATATTGAACCATAGGAAGGCTCCCGGTCGCCGCCAACGCAAGGGCTGTACCATGCGCTAAAGAGCAGTAGTCGATGTCTGCTCCTGCCTCGACAAGGAGACGAACTAACTCTAAACTGTCAGCCATTACGGCTTCGTGCAGAGCCGTCCAGCGAAGAGAATCATCTTTCCAATGACTTGAGTAAGTACAGCTATTTGGGTCAGCACCTTCCGCTAAAAGTGCATTGACTGCAACGATGTCTTTGCGCTTAATCGCTTCCAAAAGCGGTGGGATAACCTTGTCTACTGGTTCTGGATTTGGCAGGTGACTGTTTGGGAACAGACCCAAACGCTCTGATATCTTTATACAAACTAACAGAATTATAGCCTGAGCAAACAATTTTATACTGTCGGTGTTTGAAAAGTTCAAGTTCTCCCTTTTACCGTCGTCCCTCAACCTGCCCTCATCGGGCATCCTTCTCCCGATTCGGGAGAAGGACTTGCCTAAAAGGTTGTTTCTTTTCTCTGAAAGCCTGTAGCGAGCGCGAAAACCTTGCGTTCAGGGCATTCGCCCCCCTTCCCGTTTCGGGACAGGGGGGTTGGGGGGTTAGGTCGCATTGCCGTCCCGACTTTTTGGAGAGAAACAACAATTTTAGCTTAAACAAAAATGATGTATCTTTTCCCATGGCTTCCACATCTATCTACCCTGTCATTTGCAATAGCCGTAAAAATTGAGCTAACCTCCGCTCGTCCAGATATAGGTTATGTCCACTGTTCATTTCGCGTTTGGCGTAAGGTACGAGAGTTTTCGCATCAGAATCTTCTCGCCTACGGAGAGTGCGTAGTCGCTGCCGGTCGTCGTTGTCCATCTCAAAGGAAGGCACGCTTTGAGATGGACAACATTCACAAAATACAGTGCTATGCGCTATTTTCGTGCTTTCAACTCCCACCGTTCATTGAAGAAGCCTGCATCTACAATGCCGCCGGGCGCGCGAGAGGTTATCGGCTGGCTCGTGTCCACCACTGCGTAGTCTGGTAGTTTTGGAACCTGTCGGGCGTTGTTTAGGTAGTCGTACTCGCGGAAGGTGAAACTGCTATTCAGCACGACGTATTTTTTGGGGTTGAGCGGGTTTGGGAAGATTAGAATGGGCGCGTGCTTGTCGGCGGAGTAGGTCTTGTTTCCGACGACGATACCCGCGTTTGTCCATTTGATGGGCAGTCTATCGGCGATTTGCGCCAATATTTTGTTGCTAGAGGGGTCTCCCCATAGAACAAGGTTGTGACTTGCGATGTCCTCCGCGCTCACTTCGCTGTCGTTCTTCAACCTCGCTTCGCCGCGATACTGCTGTCGCCAGTGGACGATAGCGTGAGTCTTCTCCGCCTGAACCCATGCGCCAATCTGCGCGTTTATGGGTGTTCCTGTGGGGGAGACGAAGAGGAAACTATCCATGAAAGCGTCGTCAATGGGTCCCTGCAAGCCGGGCTTTTTGCGAAGCGTTTCGGTGTCGAGCGACGCGACTACCTGCCAAGTGCCGTCTAGTTTGCTCAGATGCGTCTCAAAAGAGCGGTCTGACCAGACGGGATTTCCTTTCAGTTTTTTGCCGTCTATGGTAATGGTTGGGGGAACGGTGTTGTCGAGAGGACACAAGCCCGTCGGCATGGAGAGCGTAAGGGCGGTGATGTTCTTTGTGGCGACTTTGATGTTGCGCTCGTCGGTTATTTCAGCATCTACTGCGCCGCGCTCCCACTCTGCGCCCATGCCCTCCACCGTCACCCAAGAGGAACGGTTGTAGCGTAGCCAGAAGGTCGTGAAGCGGACGTGATTTGGGACGGGGTTGCGCCCTTTCGCGACAATCGCGTCAATCCGCCGATTAACCTCCGCTTTTGCCTTCGCCTCGTAGAAATGTCCCGCACCAGTACCAATAATATGCGTAAGGGCGATCCCCTCTTTCGCCATCGCCTTCTCCATTATGTCGGCGGCTTGTTTTTGGCTGTCTTTTTCACCAGAGTAGGCGACGGTGGGTAGGTTGTAGAGGTTGAGCGCGTAGTCGGTGCAGTCGTAGATATGCCAAAGTGCCTTTTCGTACCACGTCGGCTGAACCTTCTCGTTCTGGAACACTTTGAGGAAGTCGGCGGTCTCGGAGAAGCCTGCGCCCGGCGCGGCGGCGACCCAATCGCCGGGGAAATGTACGGCGAACTGCCAGCACGCCGCGCCGCCCATCGAGAAGCCGCGCACGCTCACGCGGTTGTCGTCTATCGGGTAGTGTTTTTTGACGTGTTCTAGCGCCTCGAAGGTGTCTACTTCGCCAGCGAGTTTGTTGGCGTTGCAGTAACGTCCGTAAGGGTGAATAACGAAGGCGTTTGCGGGAGTGAACTCGCCGGCGTAGGACTGATGCTCGCGTAGGAAGTTGACTTCACTGAGAACTTCACCGCGCCCATGAAACCAGATGTCCACACGAAACTTAGAGGGACTGACGGGGCTGTAACTTGCGGGAACCACTAAGCCGTAGGGTTGCACAGAGCCGTCTATTTTCGAGACATAGCCGCGCACCACGAGACCCGTCTGCGTTGTCCATGCTGGAGCTCCTGCGCTCAGGGCTTTCGCTCGCTCCATACCCTGCTCCAGCAGTTTACGGG
>JAPLCR010000167.1 GCA_026392135.1 Armatimonadota bacterium | reverse complement strand
CGTCAGATTGAATTCTGTTTCGTCTGGGATAGAGGAGGGAGCAGTGGACAGAGAACCGAACACTCCGCGGCTCTCTGTTATCGTCCCTGCTTATAATGAAGAGACGCGTATTGGTGCGACATTGCAACGTATGGTCGCCTATCTTGAAGAGCGTGGAGAGAGTTTTGAGCTTATCGTTGTAAGCGACGGTAGCACCGACAATACTAACGCTGTTGTGAACAAGATAGCAGAGGCGCACGTGCAGTTACGCTTGCTGACATATAGCCCCAATCGAGGGAAGGGATATGCAGTGCGTGTAGGAATGCTTGCCGCGACGGGTGAACGTGTTCTCTTTAGTGATGCCGATCTTGCCACGCCCATTGAGGAGGTTGAAAAGCTCTCTGAGGCTCTTGATAAAGGTGCTGACATTGCGATTGGTTCGCGCGACACCATTGGCTCGGAGCTTATCCGCCGTCAATCTTTTGTGCGAGAGATGGGCGGACGCTTCTTTAATCAGCTAGTACAGCTTATCGCGGTTCCGGGTATCCATGACACGCAGTGCGGATTCAAACTCTTTACCCGCCGCGCTGTTCAAACCATCTACCCACGTTGTCAGATAGATCACTTCGCCTTTGATGTGGAGGTTCTTTTTCTTGCACGTAAATATGGCTTCCGAATTTCCGAAATACCTGTTCGATGGGCGCACCAAGAAGGCTCGAAAGTGCGCTTTGTACGGGATGCGATAAGAATGCTTAAAACACTCTTTCGCATTCGCTTCACCAACTACGGAGAAGCTACTTCCATTTACAGATTGCCCACTCAATGAACACCGCAGAATATGAGCGAATGTACCACCTTGAGGATTCGTATTGGTGGTATGTCGGTAGACACTGCCTTGTCGAATCCATCTTGCGCTCCCGCTTTGGAGCACCAAGCCCGCTTGCTGACCCTGAACGCACGATACTAGATGTGGGTTGCGGCACAGGAGCGATGTCGGTACGCCTGACAAAATGGGGAAGACTTGTCTCCGCCGACTACTCACCACTTGCGCTCCAGTTTTCGCAACGGAGGGGAGTACCCAATTTGGTTCGCGCTGATGCGATGAAACTCCCGCTTGCTTCCGCGCGGTTCGATGTGCTTATCGCCATGGATATGCTTGAACACCTTCCTGATGACATTACTGCCCTGGCAGAGTTCTATCGTGTGCTAAAGCCGGGCGGGCTGCTCATTGCGACGGTTCCTGCCTATCCGCACCTCTGGAGCGAACACGACGTAGCAGCCATGCACTTCCGGCGATACCTGCGCCCAGAGCTTCTGCACCGTGTTAATTCTGCTGGTTTTCGAGTGGAGAAACTCTCGCACACGATGACCACACTCTACCCCATTGTAGCTCTACAACGCCGCTTGAGCGCGAGGAGACCGCACGATAGCCAGAACCCGCGCACCTCGATACCGATATTTCCGGCTCCCATAAATTTTGGTCTCAAAAAACTGCTTTCAGTAGAGAATTCAGTGGCGCAGCGGGTCAACCTACCTTTTGGAGTTACCCTTTTGACAGTCGCTAAGAAGCCTTCTTAGTTTCGTGGGGGGAGCCCCTAGAAGGTCACTCTTCCCCCATCTCTACCTAACGAGATAGCCCTCATACTCACACCTCCACTCTGTCACTCCTTTACCCAAACCTTGGGTGAAGGGGTAGAGTTGTGAGAGGTTTCTACGCTCTCCTCTCATTTTAGTAATAGGAGTACCTGTATGTACGCACGCAGTCGTTTTGCTTTCTTCATAGGCTCTTTATACCTCCTCTCTGCTTATACTCTTCCCGCCTCTGCACAGTCGCCCGATATTGCACCCAAACTAGCGAAAATTGAAGAGACCCTGAACAAAAAGTACAAGGAACTTCATATCCCAGGAGTAGCTATCGCGATTGTTAAGGACGACAAAATCATCTTTAGCAAGGGCTTCGGGCTACGGAATGTCGAGGCGAAACTGCCTGTCACACCCAGCACGCTCTTCGCGATTGGCTCCTCTACAAAAGCCTTCACCGCTACCTCTCTGATGATGTCTGTAGAGGAGAAACGAGTCGGGCTTGAGG
>JAPLCR010000471.1:7475-10096 GCA_026392135.1 Armatimonadota bacterium | reverse complement strand
GTGCGCCATTCAATCGGGGTTCTCAGGGGACGGCTGGTAGCCAATTCCTTAGCACTTCACCGTCTTTTTCTTTTTGCCCCCGCTTCCTCTCTCAAGACATTTATGGATATAATCGACAGCAAACGGGACTTTACAGGCGGTCTTGCCCACATCCACAGATACTTTCCCCACACGCTCCGCAACGCCAATCGCGAAATCGGTCAACGGCAAAACGTAAACGCCGGTGCTGATAACAAAGCCGTTCATAGTAGAGCGGGCGCGGTTAGGCTGTTCGTGGATGCTCTGCTCCACGCGCTCCAGCAAACTTTGCAGAAGCCGCATATCTAGCGCGGAGTCCTCTGTCAGTGCGACCAGCCCACTCAAGGTAGCCCAACCCGACGAAGCGACGTTCTCCCTGTCTGAATCTACCCACTTCAGTGCCATCTCCCAGCCGTAATCGCTCCCCGCCGCCACCCATGCAACTGCGTGTTCGCTCAAGTAATACCAGTAGGCTTGCTCCGCCCAGCGTTGCAGGTCTTCGCGGGTCATCTTACTTTCGTCCGCTATTAAACCCGCAAGGTACATCGCATCTGAAATCCCCGTGCTGTAGAGACCAAGCGCGAGGTCGTGGTTCTTTTTGATTCGCTTCTGTATTTTTTTGAGATACTCTGCTTTCACGCCAAAGAACGGCTCTTTCGCGCCATGCTTGATAAGAACACTCTTTATAGAATCGCTTCCCTGTAGTCGTAACTCCTCAACAATCTCCTCAACGGTCATCTCTTCTCTCCTCCCACTACTCAAATAGAGGGTATCGTTGCAAGGTCTAGCAGAAGTTTTATGCGGTCTTCTTCCTCTGCAATCGCCTCGCTAGCACAAAGAGCCTCTGCCCGAAACCTGTCGGCTTCCGCCCTATTTCCCAATACGGTATAGGCTCGGCACAAGGCTTCGTAGGCGTAGGCGAGGGCGAAATCACCAACACCATTCTCAAGACAAACCGTAAGGCAACGCTGTGCATGATAGAGTGCGGGTTCAGTGCGTTTCAGCAGAGTGTAGGCATGAGAGACCTGCCACTCCCCGATAGCGAGGTGTTGGGGCATTCCAACAACGCCCCAGTGATAGCGGGAGGCGTGTGCTGTGTGCAGAAGTGTGTCCTCCTCCGCGGGGGATTTATCTGCCTTTTCGATGAGTGCCCAAGTATCGTTAAACGCTTGCACTGCAAACTTCCTATGCCATGCTCTTACCTCGTCCGTTAATTCCATTCCTCATTCTCCTTCAAAAGTACTGTTAATGGGTAACTCCCTCTCTATTGTACATTCCGGCAAGCCATTTTCACACTCTCCAAAACGAAACCACAAACAATAGAGAACAGTATCAAAAATCAGCGTGACAGAGGTATAACCTAAGTGTGAACCTGACACTACAATCTCTTCTTGAATACGACCTACCCGCCATCGCCGACCTCTTCAACCGTAGCTTCGAGGGCTATATCGTCCCCGCACAGTTGAAAGCACTCTCCATCCATCATCTACTGAGGCGCGAAGCCCTCGACCTCTCTGCGAGTCGTGTTGTGCTGTATGAGGGTGAGCCTGTTGCGGTTGCTTTTATCAATGGGCGCGGAAGGGTGTGCCGTTTGGGTGCATTCGGCGTATTCAAGGATTGGCGTGGTAAAGGCGTGGGGCGTTGGCTAATGGAGCAAGTGATTGCAGGAGCGAAGGCGAGAGGCGATAGCAAAATGCGCCTAGAGGTCATCGAACAGAATCTGCCCGCCGTGAACCTTTACCGCAGTATGGGCTTCCAGACCGTTCAACGTCTTATTGGGTTTCGGGGAGAGAACCCAGTAGGCGCACCTGCCCCTTACAGTGAAGTAGACCCTCTGGTTTCCGCCCGCCGCCTCATTCAACACGCGCCCAACCTCCCTTGGCAGGTCAGTGGTGAAACTCTCCTCGCATCGAACCCAAACCTTCACGCTTTTCAGTATGGGGAAACCTCTCTTTTTGTGGAGTTCTTTGGGAGTGAGACTGCGCTACTGCGCGGTATGTTACAGGGAACGAAGGAGGAGGTGCAGACGCTTTTCCGTGCCCTGTTTGTAGACTACCCAGGGCGAAACTGGCGGGTGGTTGCTATCTTTCCAGAGCTACTTGTGCAGGATATGAGGAAGGGATGGGTTATCCAAAATGAAACACCTTAGCTGGCTCCTCATTTTTATACTTGCGGCGATAAGTTGTGTCGGAGCGCAAAGTAAAAGCGCGAAAAAGCCCCTTAAAGTGTGGGAATCGACGGATTTAAAGGGCAAAAAGGCGATTTTATTGGGAGGGAAAAGCCCTAAGGTGACGGCTCTTCTGTTTATTACGCCCGACTGCCCCATCTCCAACGCGTACGCCCCCGACTGGAATGCTCTCTGCAAAGCCTATACATCCAAACACATCGCCTTCTATACTGTCTACGTAGCGACGGACGCACCGACAAAAGAGATTCAAAAACACTATAGAGACTTTCAATACACCTGCCCTGCCCTGATAGATAGAAAACACGTACTTGCCAAAAGGGTAGGTGCGACCATCACACCAGAGAGTGTCGTACTCTCCCAGCAAGGCAAAATTCTCTATCAAGGGCGTATTGATGACCGCTTTATAGATTTTGGT
>JAPLCR010000471.1:0-7453 GCA_026392135.1 Armatimonadota bacterium | reverse complement strand
GGTATTAAGCGATACGCCCCCAAAGCCCACGACCTACGAAACGCTCTGGACGAGATAACGCAGGGAAAACGGGTAACGGTGTCGAAGACAAAAGCTGTCGGTTGTTTTATTTCTAATTAGTCGAGGCTTTTTCAGAGAGGAGAAGCGTTATGAGTTGGCGCGTACTTGTGACAGCGAGAGCGTTTTGGGTAAGCGGACAGCCCGCTAAAGAGTACCTTGAGGCGGCAGGTTGTGAAGTCGTCTATACCCCAGAGGCGGGTCCCCTGAAAGAGGATGTTCTGATAGAGCGGTTACAGGGGTTTGATGCGATTATAGGCTCTAGTGACCCCTACAACGCTCACGTGTTTGCGAGTTGCCGTCAGTTGAAGGTGGTCTCACGGTGCGGGGTGGGAATTGATAGCGTGGATGTGGGAGCCGCAACGAAGGCGGGTATCATCGTAACAAATACACCGGGTGCTATGACAGATTCGGTAGGAGACTATACGTTTGCGCTTCTGCTAGGCATAACGCGTCGAATTCACGAGGGCGACGCGCTGATGCGAAGCGGGGGCTGGGGCGAGTATCCCGGTGTGGCGGTTGCGGGTAAAACGTTGGGATTGGTAGGGTGCGGGCAGATTGGGCAAGCCGTTGCGAAAAGGGCAGGAGGCTTCTCTATGCGAATCCTCGCCTACGATCCTATGGTTGCGGAGCGTGGAGTACCGAGTGGTCTGCCTCCCATTGAGTTCACCGATTTAGACACAGTACTCGCAGAGAGCGATTTTGTCTCCTTACACGCTCCAAACCTGCCTGAAACAAAGAATATGTTCAATAGAGAGCGGTTTGCAAAAATGAAGTCGAGTGCCTACTTTATCAACACGGCACGCGGTGCTCTTGTAGATGAAGCGGCTCTTGTTGAGGCACTGGAGAACGGAACGATTGCGGGGGCAGCTACGGATGTCTATCAGCAGGAGCCACTACCCGCCGACAGCCCACTACGACGCGCTCCACGCTGTCTACTGACCCCTCACAACGCCTTCAACTCGGCGGAGGCGGCAGAAGCGATGAGTATACAGTCGGCGGAAAACACACTGGCAGCACTACAAGGTGAACATCCGCTTGGGCTTATCAATAGCACTGTTTTAGAATCCGCGCAGCTGCGGATCGGAAAGTAGAGAGGCACATCGTGAAAACAAATACGGTCAAATCTGCACTAAAGGCGGGACTGCCGCAGGTGGGAACTTGGCTCTCTTTAGGAAGCCCTATGGCAGCGCGTTTTATGGCGCGAGCGGGCTTTCACTGGCTTACCGTGGACATTTGCCGACGCGGGGGGGATTCCACTGGTACGCGTCCCATTCAACAGCCTAGAAAACGCGAAACGCGCCCTTGATGCAGGGGCGTATGGCATCGTATTTCCGATGTGCAACAGCCGCGAGGAGGCAGAGCAAGCGGTGGCGATTTGCAAGTACCCGCCGATGGGAGTGCGGAGCGTTGGAGGAAGTCTACACGCCCTGAACTTCGATTGTAGCTCTTCTGAGTACTACGCCAAAGCGAATAACGAAATTCTGGTGATCATTCAGGCAGAACACATCGACGCGGTGAACAACGCCGATGCGATATTCTCGGTTCCGGGGATAGACGGTGTTTTTGTGGGACCCAATGACCTTCTCTCGTCTATGCATAAAACACCCGCAATGGAGACGGACGACCCTGAGTTTATAGAGGCTCTCCGCACTGTTCGAGAGACGGCGAAGCGTTATGGTATCGCATCCGGTATTCATGTTGGTGATGCAGAAGCCGCAAGCCGTCGTATCGCAGAGGGCTGGCAGTTCATTGCGGTAAGCAGTGAGCTAGGGTATATGCAACAGTCTGCACAGTCAGTGGTTAAGGATTTAGGCTTGACGGTTCAGGAGGGGAAGCTAGCGCGGTATTAGGCGTAAAAGCGTAGAGCCTTTCCTCTTCGCCCCCCTACCCAGTTCTGGGCAAGGAGGAGCTAAATGAAAGGTGGATTCTGTCAGGTACTTAGCTAGATGCTGAAATTACCTTGTTCTTGTTTCCGCAAATGCTCATCACTCTGTAGTAGTGGGTAAAAGGAGTTTCGATAATGAACCAAGTACCAAAAATGGAAGCGATAACCCCTGTGATTCCCGCAGGGGCAGATTTGAATGTAGCCCTAGATTTCTATGCACGGCTAGGGTTTGTCAAGACGTGGCAACAGGGCGACATGGCGAGTGTGGGCAGGGATGCCATCAGTATCCTGCTGTTTCAAAGTGACGACCGCCATTTGGCGGAGTGGACAAGTTGCCGCGTTCAAGTCACAAATGTTGCCGCGTTGTATGCCGAGTTCCAACAAAAAGAGGGGCAGGTAATCCACCCAAACGGCAAACTAGAGACGAAGCCTTGGGGGCTGACAGAGTTTGCCATTCTCGACCCTGCGGGTGTGTGCATCACCTTTTTTGAGCGTAACACTCCATAGGATAGCATGAACCCCACACAAGAGACCAGAGATAAGATAGCCGTAGCCCTCCTCGCATGGTTCCAACGCCATAAGCGCGACCTACCTTGGAGGGGAGCCACCCCTTACGGCGTGTGGGTCTCTGAGATCATGCTACAGCAGACACAGGTTGTGACCGTCATCCCCTTCTACCTCCGATTTATGGAGCGTTTCCCCACCGTGACGGCTCTTGCGGAGGCTTCGATTGAGGAGGTGCTGACATACTGGGCAGGACTAGGGTACTACGCAAGAGCGCGGAATCTGCACCGCGCCGCGCAGAGGGTTGCGGAGGAGTTTGGAGGCGTAGTGCCCTCAGACCCTGTTGATATCGAGAGCCTGCCCGGTATCGGACGCTATACGGCAGGTGCTATTCTCTCTATCGCCTATAGTGTTCCCCGCCCGATTGTAGATGCAAACGTGATACGGGTTTTAAGCCGTGTTTTTGGTATTACAGGCGACCCCAAATCTAGCGTAAATCAGGATACGCTTTGGGGGCTAGCCGAGCAATTAGTTCCGAAAGTGAACCCCGGCGACTTTAATCAGGGGCTAATGGAGTTGGGGGCACTCGTCTGTGAACCAGTGGAGCCGCGTTGCGACACCTGCCCTCTTCTCACATTCTGCGTTGCCGGACACTCTCCTGACCCTACCGCCCTCCCCGAAATCCCCCCCCGAAAAACAGCTGTCTCTGTTACTCATGTCTCTGTGCTCATTCGGAATGAAAAGGGTGAGCTACTGTTAACCCAACGCCCTTTGCATGGGTTGTGGGGCGGGCTGTGGGAGTTTCCGCGTGTTATTCTTCGGGTGGGTGAGACACCGCAAGAGGCGGGGCTACGCGCAGGTCGCGAGGTAGCAGGGTACGAGATAAGCCTCTCTAAACAGATAGCTAAAATCAAGCATAGTGTCACACATCACCGCATCACTCTCTACGGGTTTTTGGCTTCCCCTCTCGATATATCTCCCCTTGAGCACCCACACAGGGTACTATGGATACTTCCAAGCGAGCTGGACAGGTATGCCCTCTCCGCACCTCAAGTGCTTTTACGAAACGCAATTCAAATGTTGCTCGTAGAAGAGAAGCAGGGTACAGTGCAGCCTATTTTAGATTTTATGCCTCAAGACTAGGCAGGAATTTTACCTGCAACTCACTAAATATCAATCAATCTTTATCCGCTAAATCAGGAGTTCCCAATGCCAGAAGTACCTACCCCTATGAACAAAGAGTCCTTGGTCAAAGAGTATGCGCTATACATGGCAAGCGAGATGTTGAAAATCGCAAATGAGGCAGGTTCTGAAGAAGATGTCCGCTTGGGTTGCTCACACCTCATCTCCAATTTCCTCAAAAAAGCAGACATAGAAGTAAAAGGACAACACGAGTATGGATTGGCGGGAGGTCGCATAGATTCGCTCTATGGCGGCGTAATTATTGAGTATAAAGACCCAAACGGCGCAGGGAAAATATCGTTAGATAGTAGTGCTTCTGGAACCAAAGCCGTTATCAAACAGATACAAAGCCGCTTTGTAGACTTTCAGAAAGACTTCCCCGGTATTCCGATTGCGAATAGGCTCTTTGCGGTAGGTTGCGATGGGAAAAACATTGTTATAGTGCGACACCGTGGCGGCAAGTTCGATATTGAAAAACCCCAACCCGTCACACAGCATAGTGTCTCTCGCCTACTACGCGCCCTAATTTCATTGGGCGCGCAAGGCAAATCATTCACCCCTGACAATTTAGATACAGATTTTGGGGGGCAGAGCGAAACGGCTCAAAAGGGCGTTTCCAATTTATATCACGCTATTCTCAATACCCAAAACCCTAAAGCGCAAACCTTCTTTCAACAGTGGAAAATACTGTTCGGAGAGGTCTGTGGTTATGATATGACGGGACAAAATCAGTACGATAAAATTGTACAATTGGGCAATCAGTTTAATATCCCTAATGCTCGCCCCACAGAACTACTCTTTGCCGTTCAATCTTACTATGCCCTATTTATGAAGTTTCTAGCCGCAGAGATAGTTTCCTCTTTTTCTCCGCTTGGTGTTTCTATACTTAAAAGATGCACTGCCGCCCCAACACCAAATGCACTACGTGGAAACCTAACCGATTTAGAACGAGGAGGCATTTGGGTACAACTGGGTATAACCAACTTCCTTGAGGGTGATTTGTTCGCTTGGTATCTCGACGCTTGGGATGATGCAGTAGCGGAAACCGTTCGTTCACTTGTCAACGCGCTTGATAGATACGACCCCGCTACTCTTAGCGTGGAACCTGCTGAAAGCCGTGACCTGCTCAAAAAACTGTATCACCGCCTATTTCCTAAATCTGTGCGGCATGACCTTGGGGAGTACTACACTCCCGATTGGCTTGCAGAGTTTACTCTTGATGAGTTAGAGTATGACGGCAACCCAGATAAACGTCTGCTTGATCCTGCCTGTGGTTCAGGAACATTCCTGGTCATGGCGATAAATCGAGTGAAAACGTGGTATGACGAGCATCGCGACCAGTGCGGTTTTGGAGAAACGGCTCTTATCCAGAAAATTCTGACTAATATTATTGGTTTCGACCTAAACCCGTTGGCGGTAATGGCGGCGCGAACGAACTATCTTATTGCACTACGCGAACTTCTCCAATATGCTTCTGGCGTTGAACTTCCCATCTTTCTTTGTGACGCGATTATGACCCCTGTTGACTACGCGGAGGATCTCTTTGTTGGTACGGAGTTAGGGAAGATCCACAAACTCCGTACCGCCGCGGGTGTTTTTAACATACCTGCCGAAATCACCGCTCCTCGCGAGGTGTTAAGCAAGTATACCGACCTTCTTGAAAATTCCACCCGCCACAGATACACCCCCGAAGAGTTTTTGTCACAATGTCAAGATAATGGGCTACCTACCGCCGAAGTTGAAATACATACCGCCCTCTATACACAATTACAAGCTCTTCATACCGAAAACAAAAATGGTATGTGGGCGCGTATTATCAAAAATGCCTTCGCCCCTCTATTTATTGGTGAAGTGGATTATGTTGCAGGGAATCCGCCTTGGATAAATTGGGAGAGTTTGCCAGGAGATTATCGAGAGGCGACATCAGCAGTATGGGATAAGTACAACCTACGTCCAGAAAAAGGGGAGGCGGGACGAATGCAGGGCGGTAAAAAAGACCTCTCTATGCTCTTTGTGCATGGGGCTGTTGACTGCTATCTCAAAGAAGGGGGGAGACTAGGTTACGTCATTACGCAAACTCTCTTCAAAACCAAAGGCGCAGGAGAAGGTTTCAGGCAATTTCGTTTCTCAAAGGGTAAAGGAACTGTTTTCATCAAACCAGAGCGAGTCAATGACTTGGGTAATATGCAAGTTTTCGACGGAGCCACCAATCACACCAGTGTTTTTCTTGCGACAAAGAGAAGTATTTTTGATATGGCTGAGGCGCGTGACTTCGCTCTCTATCCAGATAGAACTCTCTGATTTGAAACAGATATCTACTCGTGCCAACCTTGAAGCCATCCCCGTTGAATTGGGTAAAGCGACCTCCCCTTGGCTCACAGCACCCCCCGCAACTCTCTCTGGCATTACGAAGGTTATTGGCAAAAGCGACTATGTGGCTCATGTAGGAATATCTTCTGGCGGTCTTAATGGAGTATACTGGGTGCGTATTTTGCTTACCCTCCCCAACGGCAATCTCCTCATCGAAAACATGGGTGATGTTGGAAAAAAGAAGGTAGATTCTATCCAAATAGCGATTGAACCCGATTTTGTTTATCCGCTACTACGCGGTAGAGATATAAGGTCTTGGCGTGCAGAGCCTTCTTGCAACATTGTGGCTCCCCAAGATATAGAAAATCAGCGCGAAGGTATTCCTGCAAGTAGAATGAAGCGCAAATATCCCAAAACATACTCCTTCTTTTACTCCTTTGAACAAGAACTTCTAAAACGTCCTGATAGAAAGTACTACCCTGTTGACGCGCCTTTCTACACGATACGAAATATGGCGGACTATTCGCTATCAACCTATAAAGTAGTTTGGAAAGACATGGGTAGTTTTATTCAAGCCGCCGTTGTCAGCAAGCATAACCAACGCACTGTCTGCCCAGAACATCACGTCATGGCAGTTTCTCTTGAAGACGAAGACGAAGCCCACTACCTTTGCGCCGCGCTCATGTCCGCCCCACGCTTGCTACACCACCAATACGGGTATAAGCGCCCATGTTCTTCAAAACGTCGCTATTCCGCGCTACAATCCCTTAAATGAGATACACCTCTCCCTGTCACTGCTCTCTAAGCAGTGTCACACTATTGCCGCGCAAGGCGATACAGAAAGGGTTGCCGCGCTAGAAATCCAGATTGACGAAAAAGCCGCGCAAATTTGGAGTCTCACGTTTGACGAGGTTACTGCCATTCAAGAGGCTCTATATGAAATGAAGTCTAAATTCTCCGCGCCCGCTACGGATGATGTAAGTGAAGGAGAAAAAGAGTAATGGCAAAAAGAGCCAGCAGACGAAGCGACTATGAAGGTGAAGCGGCGGAGCAACCGCAAGCCTACCACAAACGAGGTTGCTTACGACGTGGGTGCGGATGCGCTTTGGGGCTTCTGCTACTACCATTTCTGTTACTGGGAGGTTTCCTATTTTGGAATACGCACCGCCCGCAACCCGGAACCCGCGACAAGGACATATTTCCAGGTGTGAAGTATACCCGTGAGGTGTGGAAAGACACTCCCCGCATGGTCATTCATGTCATCAGTATTCCGTTACGCTCACCCAACATCAGTTTTCTAGTGACCCCACCCGATGACAAAACGGCGAAACGACCTCTGAAAGCCCGCACAACCAGCCAATTTTTGAAGGAGTTTAAGGTACAGATAGCCATGAACGGAGATAACTACTATCCGTTTGAGGAGAGTACCTTTATGCACTACAAACCCTCCCTAGACGACCTTACAGACCCTGGCAAAGTGCCCAGTAAACTCTGGTCTTCTTACCCTCAGCC
>JAPLCR010000539.1 GCA_026392135.1 Armatimonadota bacterium | reverse complement strand
GTTCATATTGTGTTAAACGACACGACTATCGAAAACACGCCTATTGCTAACGCAGACTTATCGGTAAGCTATCGCAATAAGACCGTGATAATCGAACAGGCGACCGCTGGTATCGCGCAAGGAGTTGTGACGGCGCAGGGGACAGTGGGGAGTGACGGTGCGTTAAAAATAGCCATTGGAGCGGAAGAGGTGGATATAGTCTCCTTGCTTGCTCCTTATCAGCCTTCAGAAGATTTGACGACACTTCAGGGCAGACTATTTGTGCGTGCCAGTGTGGGCGGAACCCTAGAGAACATAACCGCTAATTTGCGCCTGCAAGCTGCCAATTTACAGTACCAGACCTATCCTTTCGGACAGCTCTCCGCATCTGGAACGTATCGAAACCGTGTCGTTACTATTCAGGATGCAACCGTAGGCGAATTAGGGGAGATGGAAGGAAGAGTCTATCTTTCTGCTGTAAAGTATGACTTGGACAGTAAGGTTTTAGTAGGTAGCGGAGGGTGGGCAGGAGTGAGCGTTACCGGAGTACGAGACCTGTTGAATAGAATTGGAGGTGAAAGTAGGAGGAGTGCGTCAGCAAAACCCAACGAGAGTGGAAACACTTTGTCTGGGATAAGCACGGCTCTTAGCCCGCTGGAAGGAGTGACATCGGGGACTGTTCAAATTTCTGGAACGACGGAAGAGCCTGTGGTTAGCCTCAACTGGGATGATACCCCCTTGACGATAGATCGCTATCCTATCACACTAAATAAGGGGAGCGGTACCTTTACGAAGACCTACGCCTCCCTCCCTCTGATTAACTTGACAGCGCAAGACGGTGCAGTAGAAATCTCTGCAAAAAAGATAGAGTACCAAGGAGATATGGAAGCCTCGCTTGCAACTTATAATCTGAATCTGGCGGTTATTTCGCGCTGGTTAAATGTCTCTATTGCAAAGCCTGACCGCGTGGAACAGGCTTCAGAGCTTGAAAAGTGGCTCGCCTTACCCGGTAAAGCCGACATAAAAGGTACGGGAAATATTTCACTTCTGGTAAAGGGGAAAACTACCTCTCCGAATGTTGAACAAGGCTCGATCAACTTGAGCAAGATTGATATTGGGAAGGTACTTCCTGATGGGACAAGAAACTCTCTTGTTGCATTCGACAAGGTAGACTTGAACGACATAACCCTCAAGGACGGTGTGGTTCGGAGTGATGGTATCGCGGTGCGCTATCAGGATACGGTAGTACGCGGCACTGTCTCTATTGAGGGCTTTCAGTGGGCTTCCCCACTCATTATTCCGACTGCAAAGATACATACGACTGCGAAACTGGTTCCCCGTAGCGACGATGAGCAGAACCTGCAGAGCCTCACTCGCTTCCTACCAAATTTGCTTCATAAGGACAGTGTAGGGCGGCTAGAGTTGTCTTTGGAGACAGATGGAACGCAAGAAAACCCTTTGCAAGACGTGCGAGGAAAGATACGCCTTGCGGCACAGCGGCTACAGATGGCGCGTATTGCGACGGGGTTGGCGCAGGTGAACGCGCAGTTTGAGTTGGCGGACGGTGACTTGATAGTGAACTCTTTTAAGGGGAAGACACAAATCTACCGTAGTACCGAGTTCGCAAAGAAGAGCGGGGGTGCTGAGGTATCGCTGACGGGTAGATTGCCTTTGGGCTTGCGCGATATTGTATCGCCTGCTGCGAGTGGGGGCTTGCGCTTGCAAGCAGAGAAGCTGTTTTTTGAGGAGGCTCCGTTCCCTGGGGCGGCGACAGGGGCGGCACGAGGGCAAGCACTGCTTGATATGCGTTTGCAAGGCTCTTTGAAAGCCCCTACGCTTACGGGAAAGATGGTGTTCTCTTCGACACAGTTCGCCCTACCGGGTGAGTTTCTTGCTTCGGCAAATACTACTGAGCGTCTGCCTGCTTATCCACAGTTTGACCTCTCCTTTGTGGCGGGTAGCGATGTGCGCCTCATAAACCAGATGATGGATACCAAAGTGGTAGGCGTATTGACGGCAAAGGGATCTCCGGCAGAGCCTCGTCTTGATGGACGCTTAGACCTACTCTCAGGTGGACATCTTAGGCTTGTGACTACGAGGATGAATCTTCTTAATCCGAGTTTCATCACGCTAAAATATCCGGTCATGGTAAACGGAGAGGGGATATTTGCGCTGGATGTGAGCCTTCGTGCGGAAGCAAACCTCATTCGTAATAACAATTTTGGAACTGGAAGTGAGCGTGAGCGCACTCTTGTGCGGATAGATGGACCTCTTACAGGGCTTGTTGTAGACCCCCTCACTGGTGAATCGAAACTACGCGTCTCTTCAACAGACCCGCGTGTTAATTCGCAAACGTTCATGCAGAGCCTTTTGATTGGTGACCCAACTCAGTTGGAGCGTTTAGGAAGCCTACCCGGTCAGGCACTCACTCAACAGCTTGCGAATGCCTTCACTGGGGCGGTTCTGCCCGATGTGTTTGATAAGCCTGCCGAGCAGTTGGGCTTGCGTGACCTTTCGCTCTCTTTCGACCCTATTCGTAATGTGACTCTAAATGTGTCACGGAATCTATTTGGACCTGTTTATGTTAGTTATAGCAGAAGCCTCTCCTCGAACCAAGAACTCTTTACTTTTCGTACGAGTTTGCGAATAAAAGACCGCTATCAGGCGACTTATGAGATAAGAGAACAAAACGAGCAGAGGCTTTTAGCAGAAGGAATTTGGCGATGGTAGCGCGAAACTACTGCTTACTGCTCCACGCTGTATGGGGATAGTTCTATTCGGTTTTTATTGTAACTACTCAGCCCTCACCCTGCCCTGCGGGCATCCCTCTCCCGATTCGGGAGAAGGACTTGTACAGGGAGGTGATCCTGCTGTTCTCCATGAGATAAGCCTGAGTAGTTACTTTTTATTTTCTCTCACTTTTGACTGTAACAAACAATATGATGCTTCGTCCTATAGGTCAATACCAAATAATCCTAAACGACAGTGAGAGGCGTATAGAAATATGTCTTTGGCGCAAACCGGAGTCTGTGCAGATTGGAACCGATACCACTTCGCTTCGTGCGAGCAGACGCTCTCTACTGGCACGGTTATCCCCGAAGTGCAGGATCGGGCAACCCAGATGCCACTTCGCCCTACGGAGGGGCTTCAGAGAGATGCCACAACCGTCGTGAATACGTTCCAACCGGAAGATGCAGACCGAAATTTAAGCTTTGATGAGCTTGTCGCCAAGTACGAGCGAAAAATCTTTAACGTGATTTATCGCCTTATCGGGGACTATGAAGAGGCGACTGACCTGACGCAAGAGACCTTTATTAGTGCTTTCAAGCACTATGATAGGTTTCGAGGGGAAGCCAAAGTTTTTACGTGGCTGTATCAAATTGCGCGTAATCTCTGTATTAACCGTATTCGCCAGCGTGACCGCCAGAGGGTTCTCCGCATAGAGTCTTTAGACCAGCCGCGTGAGTCGCTCAATGACGATGGGGTCACTCTGGAAGTGCCAGACTGGCGCCAATCGCCGCAGAATGTTCTGGAAGACCGAGAGCTTCGCGACCGTATTATGGCGGCTATAGAATCGCTTCCTCCGGACTATCGTGAGGTGGTCGTGTTGCGCGAATTTCAAAACCTCTCTTACAATGAGATAGTAGAGGTTACGGGGTTGACCCTCGAAAACGTGAAGACGAGGCTGTCACGGGCGAGGGGGATGTTGCGGCGAAAGTTGGAGCCGTACTATCGGCATTCATGAATCTTGTCCTGAGATTCCACATTCTTGCGTCAAATAGGCTATAATAACGACGCGCTCTAGTACCTGTCCTATATAAGGGACTTTGGGAAGGATTGACCTGATAGATGAATCCACTTTTTGGATGGCGAGCTAATAATCTGTTCCGCGGTGTAGTTTTGGGGGCGGTAATGGCGGTAATGCTGAGTACAACCCCTTTTCTTCAACGAACTCTTGCAACACCACAAGCACTTGGTGTTCGTAAAATCGCCAAGATAGTTGTTACGGGAAACAAGGTTCTCAATGCCGATTTTATTGTTGCTACATCTCGTCATAAAGTAGGCGATGTGTGCGATAGCCAGACTCTGCTTGAGATGAAAGCCTCGATTTTTGGCACAGGACTCTTTGGCTTCGGCTCGGACGACTCTTCTGTTCGGGTCAGCTCGCAGGAGAACACGAACGACGGAACCTGTACCGTTCTGATTGATGTGGACGAAAATCCGAAAATTGAACGTGTCGAAATTACAGGATCTGGACCCATTCCTGTTCAAGAGGTTGACAAGATGGTGACGCGCACCGCTGTCTATAGCCTCTCCCAGTTCCAGTTGGACTTTGCTAATATCCTTGACCTTTATCGTAAACGAGGGTTTGTGGCGGAGATGGGACCTGACCCTGGACCCAAATTGGACGACCAGAGCGTATTAGTAGTACCTATTCTTGTTCAGCGTGTGACCGAAATCAAGCTACTCGGCAACAAAAAGACGAAATCAAAAGCTATTCTCCGTGAGATGTTGACGAAAGAGGGGAGCTACTTCAACTTTGAGAACCTGCGTAAAGACCAACAGAAGATATTCAACATGGGTATTTTCGAGACGGTGGAGCCTGTAGGGGCACCCGTAGGTGTAGGTAAAATCTCTCTTGCCATTACGCTAAAAGAGAAACAGTCGGGGCAGGTTTCGGCAGGGCTTGGGTTTAGCAACCGCCAGCAACTTATTGGCTTTGCACAACTTGCGGAGACAAACTTTCGAGGAATGGCAGAGACGGTCAGTCTGCGTTGGGAGACAGGCGGTATTACAGGACGCTCCACAATAGAGCTAGGTTATATTCAGCCTTGGATTGACCAGAAACACACCTCTCTAAACCTTCAACTCTACGATAAGGTGTTTGTTCGCTTTGCGAACCGCTTGAACGACTCTGCTCCTATAGGCTCTAACACTACTACACAGGACAACCGCTATTTTGAGGAGAGAATTGGAGGAACGGTTACGGTTGGTCGCCCTTTCAAAGACAACACCTATCGGGCAGACTTTAGCCTTCGTGCCGACACCGTGAAAGCAAACCCGCTTGCTCTGGATTCGACGAACTCGGAGATTTTGCAGAATGTTCAAATCGCCTCAGTTGGCGCATCCTTCATACACGACACCCGCGATCTATTTCTCGACCCTGTGAGCGGATACTATCACTCCGTAGCCTTGCAAATCGGTCATGCCAATATCAACCCAATCACCCCTTCACAGTTGACTGCCGCGAACCAAGCTGCCTTTGGTAGCTCTTTCTTTGTGAAGACGCTGATTGAGCTGAGAAACTACATCCCGCTTGCGGGAAAACGCAAGAAACTCGACGAATCGAAAACAACCCTCGCGCTTCGCACACAGCTGGGGTACTCAGCAGGTAAGCTTCCCTTCTCGGAACAGTTCTTCTTAGGTGGACCTGAATCGCTTCGAGGATATCGTGAAGACCGTGCATGGGGCAACAAATCATTCCTGTTTTCGGCAGAGTTACGCCATCCGCTTGCACGCAGCTTTACGGGTGTCCTCTTTATGGATATGGGGAGTGCTTGGGGCGGTAACTATAGCAATGTGGCAATCTCTGGCTTCTCACAAGCGAGTGGATTTAGCCCACGCTTCGGCTTTGGAGTTGGAGTTCGCGTTCGCACACCAATCGCCCCCATCCGCATTGACTTTGGAATTGGTAGCGAAGGCGGAAGAACCTATATCAGCTTTGGAAACATCTTCTAGGCTGAGTACAACTTTTCAGTGTAAAAGTGTACTTATTGAGACAACGTGACGTTCTTGGGAGAGCGGGCACACTTTGCAGAGCAGATGCTCTCCCAATTGGAGAAAGGACTGTTTACAACATGAAACTAGACACCCCTGCGGGTTATCGCGCCATTATTCTAGGTGCTATTACACTCTGTACTGTGGTCTCACTTACTGGAGCCAAAGCGGGACAGAAGAATCCTGATGGCGTTAAGATAGCTGTCTTCGACCAAGACAAAACCCGGGTTGAGTACAAGTATGTGGCAACAGCACGTGCTGATTTCCAGCAGAAACTGCAGGATACCGATACCAAGCTCAAGACGTGGCAACTGAACGCCTTGCTTACGGATGCAGATCAGAAGAAGCTGGCAGACCTTGCCGTAGAAGAGAGCCATGCTGCACTGGATGCTCCAAAAAAGGCAGAGAAAACCCGATTAGAGACGCTAAGCAAATCTTATACAGAAGAGTACAATGCACTACAGGCGAATCGCAACTCGCTTACGCCCGCGCAAAAAGATAGGCTTAATATCTTAGTGCGTGGTGCAAGCGATACGGATGCGCGTATTAATGAGGCTCAGGCGAAAGCACGAACGGATTTTCAGAATCTGGATAACGATGTCAGCGCAAAAATCATGAAAGATGCTCGTGAATCGGTATCAAAAATCGCGAAAGACAAAGGATACACCGTTGTTTTTAGCTCTGCTGTCGCTTGGTATGGCGAGAACGACATTACGGATGCGGTAATCAAAGATCTTAACAGCAAGAAGTAAGAAAGGGTACAGGCTAAGGCGAGAGACCCACGGTGGGATCTTATCTGTTCTGGAGGAGTGAGCCACTTTTGAGGTAGCCTCTTCTGTATCCTACGGACAAGGAGATCGAAGTCAGTAGTGATAGAACAGCGTGATATTTTACTACGCGCTTCGTGATGGACTGTCCAATGTTGGCTTTACGCTACAGGTGGCGTAAGCCTCTTTGCAAGTACTTAGACCTATACAAAGAGGCGCAAACGTGAAACCTACTCAACGGTATCAGGAGGATAAAGCGGGGCTTTTGAGGCTCTGCTTTGTCCTCTTTTGCTTTCTTGTGTTAGGTTGCCGTTCGGCTCCTGCCCCCGTTGTCAGCAGTGAACACTACGTACAGTGGGAAACATTGGCGGCACTGCATCCACTGTGGAAATCGCCCGTCTCCTCTTCGTTGGAGAGGCAGGCTGATGTGTTGCCTCTACAGGATCCTGTAGCCCTCGCCGCCCTCCCCTCTGACGTGGCTATTCCAGACACGCAGGCAGAAGAGCGTCAGCAGAACATCGTTGTTCAGACAGACAACCTTCGCAAGCAGTATGCACTTTCGCTAGAACGCGCAGACGCGCAACGTATTGAACGTGAGGTAGGCTTGAAGCGCAAGGAACTCACTACAACCTATAGGCGTGAGGTACAGGAGTTAGCGAGGAAACTGAGCGATGAAGAGGATGGAAACCGGAGATATATTGTTGTTCATCTTCAAAATTTGGGCTATTATGAGGTAATCTATAAAACAGGAGTGGAGCAGTCGGGGGGGACGGTACGAGACCTACACTATGCGAAACTGGAGCGCGTTCGGAAGCAGCTACGCTCTTTGCAACTACTTCTAGATAGACCGAAACCGGATATGATTGCAGTCGCTGAAGCGCGCCTCAAGAGCCGGCAGGTGGAGTTGGAGAGGCAAGTTGGTGCCTTTCGTGCGGAGATTACCCAGAAGGCGCAGGAGAACTTTATTCGCGCTCTGACGCAAGCAGGAGCCAGCCTGAAGGCGGAGCTACAAGCCATCTCACCATTGAAGACGGCAGTTGCAAAACAGGAGTATATGCCCGTTGTATCGGAGCTACCCGCTATAGAGCAGCAGGCTACCTACCAAAAGGGGCAGGAGAATCAGGCACTCGCTGTATCGCTTGCAAGGCAGACAGAAGAGAAGAGCCGGATAGTGCGAGAAGCCCTTGTGCGGACAGATGTATTCAATGCCGTTAAGGTACTCTTTGCAAAGCGGGGATGGAAGCGTGTGGAGAGAGGCGTGAAAGGGGCGACAGATGTCACTGAAGAGGTTGCGCGAAGCCTACGCGAACAGTGGTCTCTCCCTACCTATTAGCCGATTTTGGAAGACCTAACCTGTTGTGGGCGTAACGCCTCTGCCGTCAATCTGCCTTTTGGGCATCGCTGTCCCGATAGCGGGAGAAGAGCTTGTACCGAGAGGTGAATCTGATGCTCTCCATGAGGGTGACCTGCGTAGTTGAATTTGGATGACATAAACTTATGAAAAGATGGAAACTTGAGGAATTAGCCACACTCATTCAAGGGGTGGTGCAGGGGGATGGTGATACCGATATTTGCGGTGTTGCGAGTGTTGAAGAGGCAGTCGATGGGGACATTGTTTTTGCAGAGAGCCAGAAATTTCTAAGTGCTGCTCTCCGTTCTAGTGCCTCTGCGGTAATGACGCGCCCTGACCTTGCACGTAGCCTAACCGAGGTTTCCAAGCCACTCCTCCTAGTTGAAAACCCGCGCGTTGGTTTTATGAGCGTTCTTGAAGCGTGCTTGCCGAAGCGAGAAGTAGTTGCTGGTATCCACCCTACTGCAACAGTCGCGGAAGGTGTAGAGATAGGAGAGGGTAGCTCAATCGGCGCGAACGTGGTTATTGAGGCGGGTTCCAAAGTTGGAAATGGTGTTCTGATTATGCCCAACGTCTACGTAGGGCAGGAGTGTTTTATTGGAGATGAGACGACTCTCTATCCCAATGTATCGCTCTATCCGAAAGTGGTTATCGGTAAACGTTGCGTTATTCACGCAGGGGTAGTGATTGGTGCGGATGGCTTCGGCTTTGTGTTGGTAGGCAGTGTTCTTCGTAAAGTACCTCACCTTGGAGGGGTTGAGATAGGTGACGAGGTTGAGATAGGTGCGAATACGACGATCGACCGCGCTAAGACCAGTGTGACGCGCATCGGTTCGGGGACAAAACTAGACAACCTTGTTCAGATTGCCCACAACGTCGTGATTGGGCGTTTTTGCGTGATTGCTGCACATACTGCTATTGCGGGAGGGGCGCATCTTGGCGACGGAGTGATAATAGGGGGGCAAGCGGGGGTAAAAGAGCAGGTTACGATTGGGAGCGGGGCGCGGTTGGCGGCACGGGCAGGCGCGATAAACACCGTTCCCGCTGGAGAGACCTACTCTGGATTTCCGGCACGCCCCCATAACATTACGATGCGTGGTTGGGCAGGACTGCCGAGAGTACCAGAGGCACTGCGCCGCATTAAAGAGTTGGAAGACCGCTTGGCGCAGCTAGAGACGAGAGACGAGGGTTCCAGCGAGTGAAACAAGGCACACTCAAAAACGAACTCGTGTTGTGCGGCGTTGGTATTCATACTGGAACCGAGGGGCGTATTACGGTCTGCCCTGCCCCTCCGAATAGCGGGCGCGTTTTTGAGGTGAATGGCACTCTTATTCCAGCACGCGCCGACTTTGTGGTGGACACACAACGCTGTACTACGCTTGGTAATGACGGGGAGCGTGTGAGTACTGTTGAGCATCTACTCTCCGCTCTATTCGTGTGCGGAGTAGATAATGCCCGAATTGTAGTGGAGGGAAGCGAGATTCCTATTCTTGATGGGAGCGCACTTCCGTTCTTAGAGGCAGTTCGTTTGGCGGGAGTAGGTGAGCAGTGTGCAGAGGTAGTCGAGTTTGTGCTAGAATCGGAGTTGACTTTCACCGATAGAGACTGTGTAATGCGTGCTACCCCTAGCGAAGACTACGTGCTAGAGGTAACGACCACCTTTCCGAACTGGGAAGAGGGGAGAGCGCAGCGCACATTTCGTTTTACCGACCAAGTGGTGGACGAGTATCAGGCACAGATAGCACTAGCCCGAACATTTGCGTTTGATTACGAGGTGCGTTGGCTACTGGAACAGGGCTTGGCAAAGGGCGGCTCACTGGAGAACGCTCTTGTCATTACACCGCCCGCTCAGTTCTCGACTCCGCTACGTATTGAGGCGGAGTGGTGCCGGCACAAGATACTCGATTTGATTGGTGACTTGGCACTACTAAACTGCCGTCCCCAAATGCGTGTCTCGGCGGTATGTCCGGGGCATCGAAACAATGTAAGTTTAGCCCAACGTCTGTTAAAGCAGATAGACCCTGACGATTAAGGGAGCGTTACTGTATGAAGAATCATCCTAACGGTCTGAGCGCGGTAGAGATACTAAAAAACCTGCCTCACCGTTTTCCCATGTTGCTGGTAGATAGGGTGCTGGAAATAGATCCGGGGAAGCGTGTTGTAGGCATTAAAAATGTCTCCTTCAATGAGCCTTTCTTTTCCGGTCACTTTCCGGGATTACCCGTCATGCCCGGTGTTCTGATAATCGAGAGCATGGCACAAGTTGCTGCGATAATGATGCTCGCATTACCAAATTTCCGAGACCAGATACCCTATCTGGCAGGGATGGACAAGGTGCGCTTTCGTAAGCCTGTTGTTCCCGGAGATACTTTGCGTATAGAGGCAGAACTGGTGAAAATTCACCGCTCCATTGGCAGAGTAATTCTGAATGCAACCGTTGAAGGGGAGTTAATCGCGGAAGCAGAGTTGATGTTTGCTCTTAAGAGTCGTGAACCTCAAACAGGGGAGGAGCTGTAGACCGTGTCCGAGGAGCTAAAACAGACAATTCACCCAACGGCAATTATTGACCCCTCTGCAGAGTTAAGCGAGGGAGTACACGTTGGTGCCTACTGCATTGTGGGAGCAAACACGCGTATCGGCGTAGGCACACGTCTTGAGCCGCACGTCATTATTCAAGACTACACTATTATTGGGAAAGAGTGCCATATTCATGGGGGTGCTAACTTAGGAGGCCCTCCACAGGACGCGAAGTTTAGAGGAGAAGAGAGCTATGTTGTGATAGGTGACAACAACATTGTTCGTGAGTTTGTCACTATTCATAGAGCGTGCGGGGAGGGGAAAGCGACCCGTGTCGGCAACGAAAATATGCTAATGGCGTATGTGCATATCGGGCATAACTGTGAAATTGGTAATAATGTCGTACTCGCCTCCTATGTAGGGCTAAGTGGGCACGTCACCGTGAGCGACAGGGCGAATATCGGCGGTATTTCTGGGATACACCAGTTCTGCCGAATTGGTCGCCTTGCTATGATTGGCGGCTTGTCGGGAGTGGTACAGGATGTACCGCCCTTCATGCTTGCCAATGGACGACCTGCTCGTGTTTACGACGTAAATGTGCGAGGGCTGCGACGTGCAAATATCAGCTCGAAGGTGCGTGGCGAACTGCGGGAGGCGTTCAAACTGCTCTATCGCTCTAGCCTCAACACCTCACAGGCACTTGAGGTTATTGAGAGTGAATTTGAACATAGCCCCGAACTTGACCACCTCATCGAGTTTATTAAAGGGACTCGTAATGGGGACGGCGGGCGCGGGAACCCCGCTTCTCATTAGGATTGGATAAGGGGGTGCGGACAGTGAATATCGCCATTTTCTCTGGAGAGGTTTCCGGTGATCTTATCGCGGGCGCACTGGTGCGTGCAATTAAAGAGAGAGAGCCGGATACTGTCTTCTGGGGAATGGGGAGCATCTCCTTAGAATCTGCGGGCGCGGAGCTACTGGCGAATAGTGCGGAGTGGGGGGCTATTGGTGTCACTGAGGCATTTCGGGTTGCCCCCAAAATCTTCTTCAAAATACTCCCGATGCTGAAACGTGCTTTGCAGGATCGCCGCCCTGATGTTGTAGTGTTAATCGACTTTGGCGCGGTCAATATGCAGATAGCACGGCACGCGAAAAGGTTAGGGCTAAAGGTTTTATATTACTTCCCGCCCGGAAGTTGGCGCAGAACTGCGAAGCCGAGTACGGAGTTGGCACGGGTAACGGACGTTCTTGCCTCTCCGTTTATGTGGTCACACGAGCGGTACAAGGCGGATGGCTGCAACTCTGTGTATGTTGGGCACCCGCTCTTAGAGCGCGTGCGCCCTTCGATGACTCGCGAACAGTTTGCTGAATCGTTAGGCTTATCGCCAGATAAGCCTATAATAGGCTTGCTTCCGGGTAGCCGACGGCAGGAGGTCGTTAATCTCGTACCGACCCTGCTAGAGACTGCGAAGGCTCTTTATGCACAGGTTCCCGATGCACAGTTCGTGATGAGCGTCGCGCCTACTATCTCAGAAGACACTTTGAGACAGTGGCTTGTTCATCACTCCGAATTTCGAGACAAGATAGCCGATATATGGCATGAGTTTGTCTATGAGGCGGAGACGAAGATACTGCGCCCCGTGGCACGAACGGCACGGCGTTTGAGCGGACAGCCCGTACCGCAGTTTGTCACTCCTGAGGGGTTAATTGTGTCGGCGGACACACTTGAGGAGACGAGGACGACCAGTGCTTTACAACAGAATCTATCGCGCCCCAAAGGTCTGCCGCCCATTGTATTAGCAAAGGGCGTGACTTACGATATTATGGCGTATAGTAATGTTCTTCTTGCCTGTTCAGGGACGGCGACACTGGAAGCAACCCTCTTCGAGACTCCTATGGTGATTCTCTATCGCGGCTCTAAAATAATGGAGTTGGAATCGCTGTTACGGGGTACACGAAAAAAACTACGGTTTATGGGTTTACCGAATATCATTGCAGATAGGTCTGTTGTTACTGAGCTGATTCAGGAGCAGGCGAACCCGGAAACAATTACGCAGATTGCTCTTCCATTACTGAATGACGTAACTGCCCGCCAAAAGATGAAAGC
>JAPLCR010000580.1 GCA_026392135.1 Armatimonadota bacterium | reverse complement strand
TTTCAGACAGGCTCCCTCGCCCAGAATTGGGAGAGGGATGTCCGTTAGGACAGGGGGAGGGCTAGTTCAGATACTCTGCGTAACATGAGCTGGGATCTAACATCATCGGAGGGCGGAGGGTCTCAAAATGAACGAGGCTCCTGCGCCTTTTGCTTACCTCCTATCCCTCACTGGTACTGCTTGGAGAGCGGCGGCAGAGGCGAGCACCCTTCGACCTCCTGATATCAGAAGCAGAGTGTTTTAGATCCATGCCATCCTCCCGAAACCTCAAAATTTTGGCTCTCCCCAAAGGATAAAGAAGTCCAAGTGAAAAACGACAGGTTCTCCAATTAACCGCCCCACCGCCTCCGCCACTTTTGACGCGAACGGCATCGCGCGAAAGACGACATAGGGCAGAGTTGTAGGTTGACAAACGTGTCGGAGTGTGTCGTTCCATCGCCCTCAGTAGCGATATTACGGATTGTCCCATTCGCTTTCAATCGGTCAAACTCTGCCCGCACTGCCTCAATCTCTAAGCTAACAGATATGTGCGCCCACTGCCTCGACGTAGACGGCGTAGAGTGATTGGCTTGCCACCATAAAGAGGCGATTCCGCTTTGTGCCACCAAAACAGACATTCGCACAGATTTCAGGCAGGAGAATCTGACCAATACGCTCACCCTCTGGTGAGAAGATATGCACTCCATCATACCCCTTCCCAACCCACCCTGCGCCTACCCAGATATTCCCGTCGGTGTCGGCGCGAATTCCGTCTGCCATCCCCGCAGAATCTCCCTCTTTCATTTTGAGTTTCATGTCTGCGTACTCGCGCCCATTTTTCAGCTTCTTACCATCCGTTACATCATAAACACGGATATTCTTGGGGGCTTGAGGATAGTGAGAAGAGCCTGTCTCGGCAATATAGAGCTTCTTGTAGTCGGGAGAAAAACAGAGACCATTTGGCTTGAACATATCGTCTGCCACAATCTCAATTTTCCCGCTGGGGTCAATACGGTAGATCGCCTCTTTAATCACCAAGTCACCTTTGAAGCCCTCGTAGTTGCCCAGGCTTCCGTAGCCAGGGTCGGTGAACCAGATGCCACCATCGGGATGAACCACAACGTCGTTGGGTGCATTGAAAGGCTTCCCCTTCCAGTTGTCCGCTAAAACCGTCACTTTACCCGACTGCTCGTAGCGTACCACACGACGTGTGCCGTGTTCACACGAAAGCTGCCGCCCCTGCCAGTCGAAAGTATTACCGTTACTATAGTTGGAGGTACGTAGCTTACTGACGTGTTCGTCCTCTTCTAGCCAGCGCATCTGCGCGTTATTAGGAATATCGCTCCACATCAGGTAGTTTCCTGCGCCGTTCCAAGCCGGTCCCTCTGCCCATAGCATTCCAGTAGCCAGCCGCTTGATGGGTGTATTGCCTATTTTGTACTTTTTGAACCGCTTATCTAGTTCAATGACATCGGGTTCGGGATAACGCACAGGGGGTGCATTTTGGCTGTAGTCGCGGTCTTGCGTCTGCGCCTCCGCACCCATAGCGAGTGCCATTGCACCCAGTCCGGTCACTCCGGAAAGAAAAGAACGTCTGTCGAAATTAGTCGAATCGTTTTGCTTCATGCCCTTGCTCCTTCGGTATGGGAGATGATGAGTTGAGAGTGTTCCATAGGAGATTTCGCGAGAGGTCTGCCTGTCTCCTCCCCTCTTGAACAAAATCGCTCTATTCTTAGCCCCAACTGGGTTCTAGGGGGTATACTTTGCACACCAGCTATCCTGTTTTCTTTTGGGGAGAGTAATCATCAGTTATGTCAGAAATTTTTCTCAAACACGTCAACGCGCTTATTGCCTCTGTAGTCGAGCCTAAAAGCATCGCAGAGCGTAAAGGGGTTCGCGTCGGCGACCACCTAAAACGCATCAATCAAAAACCTATTATTGATATTCTGGACTACCGCTTCCACTCTACCAGCAACCGCCTCGTCATGGAGTTGGAGCGCGATGGCGAACCCTACACCGTCACCCTGCGTAAAGGGGAGGACGAAGACTTAGGGTTACAGTTTGAGCATGACCTCGGCGATAGAGTGCATACCTGCAAAAACAAGTGCGTCTTCTGCTTTATCCACCAACAGCCTAAAAAGATGCGGAAATCGCTCTATCTTATGGATGACGACTTCCGCCTCAGTTTTATGCACGGTAACTACGTCACGCTCACCAACATTAGCGCAGAGGAGTGGGCACGGATTTTGGAACAGAGGCTCTCTCCGCTCTACGTCTCCGTTCATGCTACCGACCCCGAACTGCGCCGGCTTCTATTAGGACGTAAAGAGCCAACTCCGATACTGCCCCAAATTCGCGAGCTTGCCGACAATCGCATCTCCGTTCATGCCCAAATAGTGCTCTGTCCGGGGTGGAACGATGGGGAAGCCCTTCTGCGAACCCTTGACGAACTGGTGGAAGAGCATCCACTCGTCACAGGAAAGCGCACAGGCGTAGAGTCGGTGGCAGTGGTGCCGGTAGGGATGACCCGCTTCCGAGAACGCCTGCCAAGTATCGAAAAGGTAGAGCGGGACTATGCGCGGGAGATGATTGCAGTAATAGACAAGAAAGAGCGTGCTTTCCAAAAGCGCATCGGAACCCGCTTTGTCTGGCTTGCCGATGAGTGGTATCACATTGCAGAGCTACCATATCCTAATAAGAGCCACTACGAGGAGTTTCCACAACTCGAAGATGGAATCGGCACAGTACGCCTCTTCCTCGAATCGGCAAAGCAAGTGTCGCGTAAACTCCCCGAAAGTGTCCCCATTCCTATACGCGCTACCCTCGTAACAGCGGAGATGCCCGCAGTCAACATTCACGAGTTTGCAAATCGGCTAAACGCGATTGAAGGAGTAGAGGTCAATGTCTGCGTAATACACAACAACTTCTTTGGGGGCGATATTCATATCGCGGGGCTGATGACAGCGACGGACATTATCGAACAAATCGGAGCCTTTGAAGAGTGTCACCAAATAGTCTATATTCCGCAAATCGCCGTGCGCGATGAAGTCCTCTTCCTAGATGATATGACCGTCTCAGACGTGCGAACACGTTCGGGGAAAGATATAAGGATAGTGGGGAACAGCCCGCAGGCACTTGCAGAGGCGATGGGCTTGATTCGCTCCTCAAACCGCCAACACGACCACCGACCTACATGGGTGATGGAAGAGAGCGTGGTTTAGGTCTGCACGCCTTCGCGTAGTCCTTTAGGGCTGAATACAAGACACCTCTTCACGCAAAACGGTAGCGTAAACCAGAGCAAATAGCCTTCCGCAAGCCTCTTACGCCTAAATATTTCTCTGTTTATCACCGACAACTAAGTAAGATTCGCGAAAAGCGTTGTTTTTGCTCTGCCTGCGTTTTAGGAATCCTTGAAATTTTGCCTTGACTGTGATACAATGAGGGTATACGGAGAGATGGCTGAGTGGTCGAAAGCGGCTGCCTGCTAAGCAGTTGTAGCTCTTATGAGCTACCATGGGTTCGAATCCCTTTCTCTCCGCTTTTTCTTTTGTTAGAATCTGCCCCTCAAGACTAGACTTCCCAAAGAGAGAACACGCCCAATGACTACAACAAAGCGTCTGCTCCTATCATGCCTTAGTCTGACAGGGTTTGTCGGACTTCTCCTCGTAAATCCCTCACCCGCCTATGCGACAGACGGTGCAGACTACGTTGCCCTTCGCAATAAAAGTAGTTGTAACCGCCAACTCTCCTACACTATCGTACAGGCAAACCCTCCCTCTTACAACGGACAGGTGATGGAGTTGCGTGGAACGGTGGGCGGGATGATAAAAGGGGATACGCTCGCCATCGTCTTGAATATGACCGACCAGAATTTTGTAAACCTGGATGTTCCCACAAACGAAGCGGGTTGGCTCCAACAGGTCACGAATCCAATGGTACGGGTACTTGTAAAAGTCGAAAACGCGGGTATCGGGAATGCCGTGCCGATGAAGGTACTGGCTATCTCACACGATAGTGAAGTCGGTGCAATAGAGTCTGTGCAGGCGGTAAGAGACCGCGAATATGAGCGTCGTATGGAGACCCGTAAGCGCATGGAAGCACGCTCTATGCTTGCTAAGTCCCAACAGCGTTCTCAACTCGGTTCACGCGGAGGCGTGAACCGCGACACTCCTGTCACCGCCGACATTCAGAAACTCGCCGAGTACTACGCCCCAAAACTAGGAACCCGTGTGCGTGACTGCTTTGTGCCGTACCTTCGTTTTGTTGCGAACTATAATCGCCGCCTCAGTATGTCTACTGCCGCCCTCATTACCGCAAACCTACTCTACTTTGCAGATCGTTATGACGTAGACCCACGCCTTGCAGTCGCGATGATTATCGCAGAGTCGGGCTTCGACCCCATGTCTACCTCTCGAACGGGAGCACGTGGGCTAGGGCAGCTGATGCCCGGAACCGCGCAGTCGCTTGGAGTAAGTAACTCTTACGACCCCGCGCAGAACTTAGATGGAAGTATCCGCTATCTCCGAAACAGACTCGACCTCTTTCGTGATAAAGGTGCTCCCGGCGGCGGGATAGGTATTGAGCAGATTCGCCTTGCAATGGCGGCGTACAATGCAGGAGCCGCTGCTGTCAAGAGGCATGGCGGAGTGCCTCCCTTCCGCGAAACACAGGCTTATGTGCGTCGTGTAGAGTCGCTTTATCGCCAATTAAGTGGTCAGTAACACTCTCTTTTGAAGAGTGCAGTCACTTTTCGTACCGTGTAGCGTCTTACAGAGTAGTTCGCTAGAACTCTAATAGTTTCTATTACAGATATGTTGAAAGGAGCCTTACATTGAAGACTCGCAATATCATCGCTTTGGTTGTGGCAGGCACAGCCCTGTTCGGTTCTCTTTTTGCCACCACCGCTCTTGCAGGTCCTCCTAAAAAGGGCGGTAAAAAACCCGCACCTGTAACCAAAAAAGCCGACACCAAGGTCGATGGCAAAAAAGTCTACGATAAGTTTAGTTGCTCGGCTTGCCATGCCATCTCTGGCAAGGGCGGCAACAGCGGCCCCGACCTCTCTAAAACCGGCGGGGAAGCAAATCACGACGCAAAGTTCTTCGAGGCAAAAGTCAAGAACCCGAAAGCCTCTAACCCCGACACCTCTATGCCCGCGTATGAGGAGACAATTAAGGGGAAAGACCTCTCGAATTTGGTTGCTTACCTGAAGTCGCTCAAGTAGGTCATCTTTACGAAACACAACGAAAGGAGAGGTATCTTAAAGATACCTCTCCTTTTCGCTATAACGTAAGAGTCTGTGAAAACGAGGTCGAAACAGACTCGCAATGTTGGGAGTTAGGAGAAAAGCATGACAAGACTGTTTACACGACGTGCCTTTATATTCCTTGCAGTAGCTCTGACTCTTTTGGGAACGGAACGCTCCCCACTCGCACAGGCTGCGGTGGATGTCGCAAAGCATGGGAAACGCATCACCCTCGGTGAAAAGGGAAGTGCGATAACCGTTCTCTACCTCAAAGGCACGCCCTACGAGATGGGTTATGCACAGGGCAAACTGTGTACTACAGAAGTGCGTTACTTCGCCTCACAGGTGGCTCCCCTCATGCTTCAAGGACTCAGCTACACTCCTAAAAAGACCGATGAGGTGTGGAAGCTCTACACCAAGCATCTGCGCCCTGAGTACCTTGAGGAGTTGAAGGGGCTGGCAGATGGCTCTGGAGTCTCTCTTTCTGAGATTCAGAGGTTCCATGCGATACCCGACATTTCAGAGTGGCACTGCTCCTTCTTCGCAGCGGGGGGTAAGGCGACTGCTGGCGGAAGCCTCGTTCAGATTCGCGCTCTGGACTACGAGACGAAAGCAGGAATACAGAAGTACCCTGCTCTCATCGTCTCCCAACCGACTACGGGAGTGCCTTTCGTCAATGTGGGCTGGCTAGGGCACTGCGGAGTAGTATCGGGTATGAATGCGGAGGGCATCGCCATGTCTGAGATTGGTGATGACTGGGACAAGGCTACTGATAGCTTCGATGGTCGCCCCTTGAACTACGTAATGCGTGATACACTTCAGTTCAGCAAAACACTGCAAGAGGCGGTAGACCTCGTACAGAAGGGGGCACGTACAACCTCACTACTCTACTGCATCTCCTCCGCCAAAGAGGGGAAGGTACGCGCCCTCAAAACGAGCCACACACAGTGCGTGGTATACACTCCCAAAACCCTACCTTTCCCCACACAAAAGGGAATGGTCTACGTCTCTATGGGAATGGATAGTGCATGGAACGGCAAAGTAGGTAACTACCTCAAAGAGGCGTATGGCAAAATAGACGTTGACCGTGCAAAGCACCTAATGAAAACCCTCAAAACAGGGAGACTTCACGCGGTTGTCTTTCAGCCTGAGTCGGGGGATGTGTGGGTTGCCAACGCCACCAACACGGTAATGGGTTACGACCGCCCCTACAATCACCTAAATCTGAAGCAAGCTCTCACCGACCCTTTCTTCCAAAATTAGGCGTTAGAGCATCGCGACCAAATGGTTAGTCAAACTACCACACTCTTCTATTATAGGAACTTTTGAGAGACGCGCACCCGTAATCGAAATGTCGCAACTCTTGTCTTTTGGAAACGAGGTTCTCAGGAAGGAATCAACTCTTTATGAAACGAGCGACTCTGTATAAAATAGTTTTGAGCCTCACGGGGGCACTTTGCCTCTCTATTAACATATCAGCACAAGAAAAGCCTGC
>JAPLCR010000398.1 GCA_026392135.1 Armatimonadota bacterium | reverse complement strand
GATGTACAACTATGAGCGCTAACGAATACAGGTCGCATATTGTCGTGATACCAGAGGACGCGGCGAATCTTGCGCTTCTCAATGGCTTTCTTTTGGAGCCTTCCCTTAACCAGCGCAACATTGAAAGGGAGATTGTTGCAGGAGGATGGACGAAAGTAGGACAAGAGTTCGAAGGTGAACATATCAATGATATGCGCCGTTATCCAAAGCGATATATGGTGTTATTGGTAGATTTTGATAAAGCGAAGAACAGGCTTGACGTGATGCAAAAATCCATTCCTGATGACCTCAAAGAGAGAGTTTTCGTACTCGGAGTCTGGTCAAACCCAGAGTGGACACAGAGTGAACTCAAGATAAAGTTAGAGGACATTGGAAAACGACTTGCAGAGGATTGCAAAAACAGAACGTGGGAGTTCTGGAAGGACGATTCCTTCAAACACAACCTCGAAGAAATAGCCCGCATGGGCGACACAATCCGCGCTATCCTGTTTTCTTCGTAATGCTCTCCCGAATGACCGCCTCCTGCGGCAAATCGAGGTGTTTCTCCATCCGCTGATAGAGCGTTTTCGCAAGCCCAAAACTCCCGCCTTCGCTAATACGCCCCGCCAGAGCCTCGTCCATCATCTCTTTATAGAGTTTCGATTCCGAGCTGTTTCCCATCGCCGACTTCCCGCTATCCAGCGACTTTCGCACCTGCTTCAACATCAGCCCGATAAAGACCGACTCAAAGCCCTGCGTCGCTTTCTTGAGTTTCTCTTTTTTCGCATCGGCGGTATCGCCTCCAGGGGCGTGCTGCATTATCTTGTCTACGTCGATACCAAGGTTACCGGGCACTACTGCACCTCCAGTTGGGCGGTTATCATACCAGCGCGGTGCATCGCTTGAAGCACAGCGATAAGGTCACGCGGGGTTAGCCCCAAACGGCTCAATGTACTTACCATCTGCTCTACTGTTTTTGTAGTGGGGATAGGGGCAAACTTCGCCTTCTCCTCTCTCACTTCAACGCTATTTTGAGGGATCACAATACCGGGCGCATTGCTGAATGGAGCGGGTGGAACAACGATAGGCGTGTTATCGATTTTAATGCTGATGGAGCCGTGTGAGATAGTACCGGGACCTAAGCGGACGTTTCCGCCCACTACCACCGTTCCTGTGCGCTCATTAATAATAATACGCGCCTGCACGTCGGGAGTCACGGTAACCGCTTCCACCTCCGCTAAAAAGTGTATAAGGTCTTTCGCCTGCTCTTGCGGGACTCCGATTTTCACGCTTCCGGGGTCGGTAGCTTGTGCGATGTAGCTTCGCTTGCGGAGTTCGTCCGCAATACGGCTTGCCGTCGTAAAATCGGGGTCGCGCAGAGTGAGTTGTACGATACCGTTCTCACTGAGGTTAGTCTCTACATCTTGCTCGACATACGCGCCTTTCGGGATGCGCCCCACATTGACGAAATTCTTCTGAATACTAGCTCCTCCAGCCGAGATATTCAGCCCTCCAATAGAGACTGCCCCCTGTGCGGCGGCGTAAACATCCCCGTTCGCCGCTAGAAGCGGTGTCTGTAGAAGTACTCCCCCTTGTAGCGACTTCGCATCGCCAATTGAGGAGACAGTGACATCTATCTTCGCGCCTTTACGGGCAAAGGCGGGCAGGTCAGCGGTCACCATGACGGCGGCGACGTTCTTGAGTTGGAGCTGTTGCGGGGTGATGTTCAGGGTCGTGCCGAGTTTGCGTAGCATATTCATTGTGCTCTGCACCGTAAAAAGGCTCAACTGCCCATCTCCGGTACCCTCAAGCCCCACAATAAGCCCGTAGCCAAATAACTGGTTACCGCGAACCCCCTGCACATCTGCAAGGTCTTTTATGCGAACTTGCCCCGGCTCGTAAGAGGGTCTCTCCAGAGGAGGGATAGGCTTCTGTTTTACGTTTGTATCTGGAGTTTTGTCATCAGCTTTAGCCGATTTGTCGTTCGTTTTAGTTTTTGAATCTTTTGGGGCGTTTGTTTTTGTTCGTGCTCCGTCCAACTCCTCCGCACAGAGTGCAGAGGAGGCAAAGCATATTCCCAAAACAGTCACGATAAGCAGAGAGGTTTTCATCATAGTGTCACTCCATAGTTACCCTCCCCATCATGCGCCCCCTACCCAGCAAAGAGAGGGGTGACAGAAAGGTGGTTAATCAACCTTAGAAAATCAGGCGGAATATCCGTGTTAGGAAACCCATCTTCTGGGTATCGCCTACAATACCCTTACCATCGTACT
>JAPLCR010000528.1 GCA_026392135.1 Armatimonadota bacterium | reverse complement strand
TTCCACAGGAGTTAGCCCTTATTACGTAATCTTCTTCGCGATACTATCTGGCTCTGCGGGACGTAGAAGCATCATCGCGTCGCTCTCTATTGCGCTCGGCTCTAGCATTTTAATAATGCGAATTCCGGACTGCGGTGTCAAAATACGCTCTCCATTCACCTTCGTCAGCTCTACCCATGTCCCATCAAAGTAGGTGATATGTCCTGTATCCTGATACTGTCCTCCACTGTAGTAGATCGTCACTCTCGCGTGCAGATACGAGCGTAGTATCGGAGTCAATCTCTCTAGTTCAGGGTGTTCGCTCACATAAAATTCTGGAATTTTCGCTCTCATAAAACTCCTCCGCAACTACGCAAGAATAGACTTTATCACGCTTCCCGACACGTCCGTAAGGCGGCGGTCAATGCCGTCGTGATAGTAGGTTAGTTTGGTGTGTTCCAGCCCCATTATCTGAAGGGCGGTCGCATGGAAATCCGCGATGACGGAGACGTTCTCCACCGCCTTATACCCCAGTTCGTCCGTCGCGCCGTAGGTCGTTCCCCCTTTCACACCCGCCCCCGCCATCCAGCAGGTGAAGCCGTTGGGGTTATGGTCGCGCCCTTCGCTCCCCTGCTGGTGGGTCGGCATTCTTCCAAACTCCGTTGTCCAGAGAATAAGCGTATCTTCGAGCATACCGCGCCGTTTCAAATCTTTCAGGAGTGCAGCGGTAGGCTGATCCATAATGGGGGCATGGCGCTCGTAGTCGTCCTTGAGGGTCTTGTGCGCGTCCCAGTTTAGTAGACCATCTACCTGTGAGGCGTGCGCCCCGCAGTAGAGCTGAATGAAGCGCACTCCCCTCTCCAGAAGTCGCCTTGTGAGGATGCAGTTACGGGCATAGCCCGCCTTGAGCTGGTTCGCGCTGTCCGCCCCATAAAAATGAAGGGTCTCAGCACTCTCTTTGCTTATATCGGTGACTTCGGGGGCGCTGAGTTGCATACGCGCCGCCAGTTCATAACTCGCCACCCTCGCCATCAGGTCGCTGTGTCCGGGGTTGCGGTCAGCAAACTGCTGGTTCAGTGAATTGAGGTATTTGCGGAGGGCTTTCTCCTGTTGCGGGGTGGAGCCTTTCGGGGAGTTTAGGTTTGAGATAGGCGTATCGGTATTGAAGCCCGTCCCCTGATAGGCGGCAGGCAGAAACCCTGCCGTCCAGTTGTTGGGTCCATTTGGGGGCATTCCGCGTGGGTCGGGAATGGCGACAAAGGCGGGTAGGTTTTGGTTCTCCGTACCGAGTGCATACGTCACCCACGCCCCCATACTAGGAAAGCCATCCAGAATAAACCCTGTACTCATCTGTAGCATCGCGGGGCCGTGCGTGTTGCTCTTTGCGGTAAGCGAATGAACAAACGCCATGTCGTCTACACAGGTTGAGAGGTGCGGAAACAGCTCCGTTACCCACTTCCCCGACTGCCCATACTGCTTCCACGACCACGGGCTTTTCATAATAGAGCCGTTCGTCCCTTGAAACGTGACCACCTTCTCGCCAGTAAGTTGTTGCCCGTGCCGCTTAATGAGTTCGGGCTTATACTCAAAGGTATCGATATGACTCACTGCGCCCGGACAGAATATCTGCACAACGCGCTTTGCCTTTGCGCGAAACATAGGGGGCTTGGGCGCAACGGGAGAGGCGGAGGCGCGTTGTTGCGCCTCCGCCTCCTCCGCGAGAAGGCAGGCGAGCGCGATACAGCCCATTCCCGTTCCGGCTTGCGTTAGGAAGGCGCGTCTGTCTAACCATGAGTGACCTTGTTGCGTTTCATCGTCTTGTTTCATTAGGAGAACCTCTTTGGGGTATGCTATAAGGAGATATTGTTCTTACGGGAGGCAAAATCCTGTTTGAAAGCCATCACTACAAAATAATAAGGAAATTTTATGAGTTTTCTCAAGACCCCCGAGCAGATAGCCCGAATGCGCGAAGCGGGTCTCATTGTTTGGGAGGCGCATCAGGTCGCCGCAGACATGGTTATGCCGGGAATCACCACTGCGGAAATCGAAGAGGCGGTAGACACATTTATCACGCTCAACAACGCCACCGCGCTCTTTAAGGGCGTTCCGGGCAAAGTCCCCTTCCCTGCCGCAACCTGTATCTCGGTCAATGAGGAGATAGTACACGGTATGCCGGGCAAGCGAGTGTTAAAAGAGGGCGACATTGTGAGCCTTGACATTGGAGTGCGCCTGAACGGGTGGTGCGGCGATGCCGCCGTAACCCGCCCCGTCGGGGTAATCTCACCTGAAAAGCGTAAACTTCTTGATATAACGGAGGGCGCGTTGCGCCTCGCTATCGAACTCATGCCGCGCTACCAGTACTGGAGTCAAGTGGCGAAAGAGATGGCAAACTATGTTCGTAAAGCGGGCTTCTCTGTTGTGGAAGAGTTGGCAGGGCATGGAATTGGCGCAGACTTGTGGGAGTCGCTCCACGTCCCCAACTACTCGAATCGAGAGTATGAGAAAAATCAGGACTTTCGACTTGAGCCGGGTGTCGTTATTGCAGTAGAGCCGATGGTGAATGTAGGCAAGCGAAGCATAAAAACTCTGCGCGACCACTGGACAATCGTAACAACAGACGGTAAGCCTAGCGCCCATTTCGAGCACACTCTCGCCCTTACTCGCGACGGCGTACAGGTCTTAACAGCAAGCCCGAACGGACGTGGTTGGGCGATAGATTAGAGGAAAACTATGAGCGAAGAGACACAACATCCAAACACATCAGAACGGTTTTTCTGGGACACTAATGGCTATCTCGTACTGAAAAACTTCCTGCCCGATGACCTCGTATCGCGACTTTTAGAAGCGACAGACAGCGCAATAACGGAAAGACGTAGTAAGAAGGAGCAGGGCATTTCGCATACGGGCACGACTCACCTAAATGGCGATAGTACACGTATCTTCTACATTTTAGACGACAATCCGCTCTTTTTAGATATGCTCAACTACCCCCCGCTCATGCCTTATGTCTATGAACTACTCAACCCGAAACCGCACCATCACGCCTCCGATGTAATAGTGGAGTACCCGCAGAAGGGGCGCGGTATGGGGTGGCATCTTGACGGGCATGACGACGGGTTTCGTAATCTGGGCTACCCTATTCCGCTCCTACAGCTCAAAGTCGGCTACTACTTGACCGATATGACCGAGCCGGGGCGTGGAAATCTCTGCATAGTTCCGGGTAGCCATAGGGCGAAATATGAGCCGGACAAGGCGGACAGGCAGAACACGGAGCTGTTCGACGGCGCAATTCAGGTCTGTGCCCCCGCGGGTAGCGTGGTTCTCTTTCATAACGCACTCTGGCACTCAGGAGGACCTTGGACACAAGAGACAGGGGCGCGTATTATGCTCTACATGGCTTACGAACACCCCTGGATGATAGCGTCACAAGAGCATTGGGGCTACACAAAGGAGTTCTATCAACGCCTCACTCCTGAACAACGCTCCTTCTTTCACGGCTTCGTATTCGACCCGCCAGAGGCACGTTGGGGCTAAACTTCGGAAAGGAATCTTGTACAAAATGGCGGAAAAACGCAGATTAGGCAGTCAGGGACCTGAAATAACGACGATAGGCTTTGGCGCATGGGCGGCGGGGGGACCTTGGTTCGCAGGGTGGGGGCATCAGGACGACAACGATTCGATAAACGCGATTCGTCGCTCTATTGAGGCGGGGTGCAACTGGATAGACACCGCCGCCGTGTATGGCATTGGTCACTCGGAGGAGGTGGTAGGCAAGGCGATTGAGGGGTACCGCGATGATGTTCTTATCTTCACCAAGTGCGGGCGTATCGCCACCGCTACAGAGCGACCACATGGCGACCTGCGCCCTGAGAGTATTCGCCCCGAAGTCGAAGCTAGCCTAAAACGCCTCAAGGTAGACGTAATAGACCTGTATCAAATCCACTGGCCCGAATGTATACACAGCACACCCGTTGAAGACGCGTGGGGAGTTCTCGCAGAGTTGAAACGAGAGGGCAAGGTTCGGTGGATTGGCGTGAGCAATTTCGATGTAGCGCAGTTAAAGCGGTGTGAAGCCATTGCCCACGTCGATTCGCTACAGCCCCCCTACAGTCTTTTACGGCAAGAGGTTGCTGAGGAGATACTGCCCTTCTGCCTGAAAAATGGGACGGGAGTAATTGCCTATAGTCCTATGCAAGGGGGACTACTTAGCGGTCGTTTCGATATTTCACGAGTAGCGCAAGATGACTGGCGACACAGACACCCGTTTTATCAGGAGCCAAACCTCTCGCGAAACCTCGCTTTTGTTGAAAGCCTCCGCCCTATCGCAGAAACATACAATAAAACTGTTGGACAGCTCGCCATACGTTGGGTACTCAGTAATCCTGCCATGACAGGAGCCATTGTTGGAGCGCGTAACCCTGAGCAGGTGGATATCAACGCGGAGGCGATGGGCTGGGAGTTGACGAGCGAGGATTTAGCGGCGATAGTGACAGCCTATCGTATTTTGCAAACAGAGGAGTAAAAAGTAGCGCATGACAGAAGAAGTACCGTCCCTTCCAAGCACTGAACCACAAGAGGAAAAAGACCTCTCGCACCGCGAATACGCCTTAGTAATATGGAGTCACCTACTAAGCCTCTTTACGCTAGGCATATTTCCTCTCGTAGTCCACTTCCAGCACCGGAATAAGCACCGGTTCATCGCATTTCACTCGCTTCAATCGCTTTTACTGGTGATTCCTGTAGTGTGCAGTATAGCAGTAGCGACACGCTTCATAGCCCCGCTGAATATCATCTATATCTATGCTTGCACCACGCTTTGGGGAGTTATGGCACTGGTGGCAGCATCCAACGCAAACCAAGGGCGTTGGTTTGAGCTTCCCGTTTTTGGGCGCGTTGCTAAGCGAATGCTTACTGAAAAGTAGCCAGACCAACAGCGGTCATCTCACGCACAACAGTCTGCTCTCTGTGTTGAGAAGCTGTTGGAAGCGCTATTCGGATAGGAGCCGTGTCGGCGATAGAGACACCGTAAAGAGGGAGTTCGCTTTCGTAATGAAAGCGAACTCCCTCTTTTTAGTCAGAAGCCGGAATCCTCAAAGTAGAAGTTCTACTTTGAGGAGTTACCAGACTTAGAACTTAACGGCGATGGATGTGGTGAAGACACTTGCGTTGGAAGAAGCTCCGCCGCCTGCGCCAAGACCATTTACACCAGACGCGCTACCCGTGAAACCGCCACCGACGTTGTTCCAGTTCAGGAGTTGGTAGCCAAGTTTCAACTTCGCAGAGTTGTTAAGTTGGAGACCAGCACCAATCGTGACGTACTGCTCGATGGGCTTAGTGCGCCCAGCAAGACCAGTGGTTTTACCGGAGAGGTCGTAAAGCACACCCTCATAGTCAACCGAGGTACTCAAGCGGCTGCTGAACTTGTACTCAAGACCAGCTTTCACCTGATTCACACGGTCACTCATATTGAGGTAGCCAGCACGGTTGCGTGCGCCCTCAAGGTAGTTACCGCCGACATGAAGCGAAAGATTGTCGCTCACTTTGTAACCTAGGTTCAGGTAAGGTCCACGTAGGTTGGTGGGGTTATACCAGTTACCAAGGGTCATCCAAGCACCGGGTGCACCGTAGCGGGGGTCAATGTTGTTGTAGCCCGCGTGAACGCTGACAGGTCCTGTGCCGTAGCCCAGGTGAAGGGCATACGCGCTGTTGTCGTCGTTGGATTGACCGTCGCCATCAACACCGGAGCTAGTTACCGATTTGGCAACCTCTGCATTGATGTGCAGTTTACCGATGTCCTTGAAGCGAAGGTTTGCGCCGTAGACGGTCACAGAGTTGAATGGGTTGGTAGGATTAACAGCCGCCGCAAGCCCTGTTCCGAAGATATTGGCAGTAACGCCAAGTTCAGCGAAATTGAAGAAGGGGAGACCCAAATTCACACCAGCCACTTGGCTAGCCACGTTCCCTGCACCGAGTGCGTTGATACCTACGGGCTTAAAGCCGCCTAGGTTATTGGCACCCACACCGATAGCACCAGAACCAACGAAAGGTCGGTTGATGGCGTTACCCTTGTCGTCTGCTACCGTTGCGAAGCTACCTACAAAGAGGGAGGTCTTGACGGAGCCGAACTTGGTGTTGAGTTTAAGACCGTCCTGAATGTAGTTCCCGTCATCATAAGCACTCATGTTGAAGTAGGGATCGAGGTCAGGTCGGCGATAGGTGAGGGCACTACCGTGTTGTTTGTAACGTCCGACGGTCAGGACGGAGTTCTCGCCAAGTCCATTTACAGGGATGTCGAGTTGCGCCTGAATCGGCATAACGGTCTCTGCTACTGCCGCTGCGCCCAGTAGTGGGTTAAGCGCAAAAGCACCTTGTGAAAGGGTGTTGCCGCGATAGGAGAGGTAGTTGGTGAAAGCGAGGTCTCCGGTAAAGGAGGCATCCTTACCCGCCTTGGCAGACACGAGAAGGTGTATGTCGTGAAGAACGCTCAAAGAAGAGACACCCTTCAAGCCAAAGTTACCTGCACCGCCTTTGTCTACAAACGGGAAACGAGAGTAGTCGCTACGCATACCGACGGTAGCGGCAACACCCACGCGGGGGATACCGGCTACTACGGCTTTGAGGTTAGCGAGGTCTTTTGCCAGACCATCTAGGCGAGAGTTGATCTGCCCGATGTTTGCGCCAATGGAAGCGAGTTCGGATTTGAACTCACCAGCGAGGCGGCGGAGGGCGGCTAGCTCTTCGGGAGTAACTCCAGAAGGTCCTTGTGCGCCCGTAGCACCGTCAGCACCATTTGCACCAGCAGGACCAGTTGCGCCAGGAGCACCATCTTTGCCGTCTTTGCCGTTGCCGATTTTCGCAAGGGCGCGTTGTAGCGCAACTGCGAACTCGTAG
>JAPLCR010000454.1 GCA_026392135.1 Armatimonadota bacterium | reverse complement strand
AGAATGTTATACCTGAACCACAAGCCCAAGAAAACGCCACTACTTAGTATACAAGGTGATATGGATACAAATATTCACTGTAGCGCGATAATGGCGAATTATGATGCGTTCGCCCTGACTCGTGCATAATGGAATGGCTATCGCTGGTATTCTGGCAGGAACTTCGTCTTGCTTTGCCTAATTAGGAGAGTACCGTTCACTACTATAAACTCCATACAGTTACCGAAAAGCGGAAAGGGAATCCACTTGCCTCTCTTTGCCACAACAATCTTTTTAAGCGCATTCCTACTGTTCCAGATTCAACCTCTGATTGCAAAGGCGATACTGCCTTGGTTTGGAGGGGCAGCAGGAGTCTGGACAACGTGCCTCGTCTTTTTTCAGATAACGCTACTCATAGGCTACTTCTATTCCCACTGGTTGACCAGTCGCCTCAAACCCAAAACTCAGGCGAACCTACATATCGTGTTGCTCCTGGTGAGCCTGATTACGTTACCCATCATCCCGCGCGAATCCTTCAAGCCGACGGGGGCAGAGGAGCCTATCGGGCGCATCCTCCTCGTGCTTCTCGCAACAGTAGGGCTTCCCTACCTCCTCCTCTCAACAACAAGCTCCCTCGTGCAAGCGTGGTATACGCTAAAGCAGACATCGCAGGGCAAAGAGGCTACTTATCCCTACCGGCTCTATGCTCTCTCCAATTTTGGCTCTATGTTGGGATTGTTGAGTTACCCATTTGTACTAGAACCCATGCTTTCGCTACGTATACAGGCAATGAGCTGGTCTGTGGGGTATGTCTTTTATGCCGTCTGTTGCGGAACAATAGCGTGGCAAGTTCGTAGCCTTTCTGAGGTTGCGCCGCCGATATCAGATGAAAACACCGTAGAGATGCACGTCTACACGCAAGCCACCCCTGTGAAGCCGCTACTACGCATGAATTTCTACTGGATATTTCTCTCGGCGCTCGGCTCTACGCTCCTACTCTCCGTGAGCAATCACCTTACGGTAAATATCGCCTCAATACCGTTTTTGTGGGTGCTTCCACTCAGCCTCTACCTTATCAGTTTCATCCTCTGCTTTGGGGCACGAGAGTGGGTATGGCGAAGCGCATTCACGCCGCTTCCACTCTCCTTACTTACGTTAATGTCGCTTGGCGTACTGATGGATAACAAAAATATAGACTTAAAACTCCTCATTCCTATCTTCTGTGCCGGGCTATTCGTCTGTTGCGTATTGTGTCATGGTGAGTTAGCACGTACCAAGCCGCACCCTAATTACCTCACATCCTTCTACCTCATGGTCTCTATTGGAGGAGCATTAGGCGGGCTGTTTGTAGGGGTTATCTCACCTCTGATATTCAACAACTATTATGAACTACCAATGGCTCTTATCACAACAGCTATTCTCTGCTTGTTCACACTCTACCGCGAACCAGAGGAGAGGCTAAACATACCGTTCTACCTAGAGCCTTACTGGACAGTGCTGGCGGGCGTAATAGCACTGGGAGCGATGGCATTCACTGCAAATGCGTTCCAGATAATCCATAGTAACAGGCGGCTAGTCCGAAACTTTTACGGCGTTCTACAGGTGCGCGATACGCCATTAAGCGAGGGCGTGTTCCAACGGAGGCAGCTGGTACACGGCACTATTATGCACGGCGAGCAGTTCTTCGATGCAACAAAACGTACGCATCCAACCTCCTATTTTGGGGAGACGAGCGGCGGTGGAAGAGCGATTCGCTATGTGCAGGAGCGGGGGGCAGTCCGCGTAGGAGTTATCGGGCTTGGTGCAGGAACGCTTGCCTCCTACGGGCGCAAAGGAGATGTCTATAATATCTATGAACTGAATCCCATCGTAACTAAACTGGCGACAACCGAATTCTTCTACATCAACGAATCAAAAGCAAACGTCTCCATTCTTTTGGGAGATGCACGCCTAACACTTGAACATGAACCGGTACAGAGCTACGATGTCCTTCTTGTAGATGCCTTCTCGAGCGATGCCATACCCGTTCACCTGTTGACAAAAGAGGCACTGGCTCTCTATTTTCGCCACCTCAAACCAAACGGAGTACTCGCTGTGCATATCTCAAACCGCTACCTTGACCTCGCACCAGTTGTTAAGATGGGCGCAGATGCGCTGGGCAAAGAGGCGGTTTCAATTATAGACACCCCTACCAGCACCGAACTAATGCAGTCGGCTACAAACTGGGTTCTCCTCTCCAATGACAAAGCTACTTTCCAACACACCCTGTTCAAAACAGTAGCCAATCCCATTGAGATACGACGTAGCCTACGCCTTTGGACAGACGACTACAGCAACCTCTATCAGATTCTGAACTGAGGTACACTCACAAATGCACACCGCCCTCTCCAGCGACTGCGGTTAGTTACCCCATACGCTGTAGGGGGACAGGCGTGTCACTGCTTATCCCTCTGCTAATATAGTCTACCGTTACCCAGATGTGTGGAAGAGAGATGAAACCTTACACAGATTAAAAAAACCTGTAACTACTCACCCTATTCAAGAGAGTAGGGTTTACGT
>JAPLCR010000436.1 GCA_026392135.1 Armatimonadota bacterium | reverse complement strand
ACCAAGAGAGATGCGTTCGCGCAAAAGGGAAACCCACCATGTATCCAGACAGCAAACCCCGTACTCCGCGCTACTGGCTCGCCCTCTTTTTAGTCGTGTTGAGCGTGACGCTTGGTACCTGCCATAACCGTGCAGTAGACAGAGGTCATGCCGACACTCCTTCTACCTTTGCAAGAGAGCTTACAGCTCCTCCTACAGGGATGCTGGGGCGCGTCTCTCAATGGTTCGGTAGTCAGTCTGAGTGGATTTTTCGTGGGCGTAGCCTTGCAGGTGAAAACCATCGTCTGGCTACTCGTCTCGCGGAGCTAGAGGGTGAAAACGCCGCTTTGAAAGAGAAGTCGGCGCGATATGATCAACTTCGCGACGACCTTGGTTTTGTTCGGCAAGCCCAATCCACCCTGCTTCCGGCAGACATTCTCTCCCGCCGCATCGATTTTAAGTTTGAAACTCTGCTTGTGGCACGCGGGGAGAGCGACGGTGTCAAAGTGGGGAATACCGTAATGACACGAAACGGTCTTGTGGGACGTGTTACGGAAGTGACGGGAAGCACAGCCTCTGTACTCCTTATTACTGACCAAAAATCGGGAGTTGGGGCGCGTGTACAACGCCCTGAATCGCGTGCGCTAGGTGTTTGCAAAGGTACAAACGCCTCTGTGCTTAATCTCTCTTACCTCGATAACGCTGCTGATATTCGTATTGGCGACGAAATTGTAACTTCTGGCAACGGAAAGGTCTTTCCCGGAGGGCTTAGGATAGGAACCGTACTGGAGGTCAAGCCCGATCCCGGTAGTGCCGTGAAGGTGGCAAGAATACGCCCCATCGTTAACTTTGACCGACTGGAAGAGGTCTATATAGTGAAATGAGTCCTGCTTCCGTCCGTGCCGCTCGGCTAGGTCTAATTCTCTTTTTGGCGATTTGTGTCCAGTCCGCCTTCGCCGAGTCGCTTCGCTTATTTGGTGTTACTCCCGATATTCCCCTTGTGGTTGCAATCGTTGGCTCCATGTTCTACGATGCAAACAGAGGCGCGTTGACAGGCTTTATTGCGGGGGTGTTTCATGCCGCGCTAACCTCCCCTTCGGGGGGTGGCTTCACTGCGCTCATTCTCAGCCGCCTTCTGGTCTGCTTCGGGGTGGGGTGGTTGGAGGAGCGCGTTTTTCGAGACAGTTTCCCCCTTGCATTAGGTATAGTTGCTCTCGGATCACTGTTTACAGAGTGCCTCTTCTTTGTGATTGCACCACAGCCCAACCCTTCGCACTGGCTTCGTCAGATGCTTTTTACTGTACTCTATAACACCCTTCTAACCCTCCCTGTCTACCTTACCGTACGTAAGTTCGTCGCTTCTGTGCGCGATTCTGAAGATAGCCACTCTTTCTGAAAGGCACAGGGCTATAGCCTCGCATTCTACAACTTAGCCTGAAATGGAGTCGTGAAACCGTGTCTCAAGCTAACGCATCGCTAGGGAGTATCTCACCGGAAGTTCAAGAGATAGTAGATCGTATTCCCCTCTTTGCCGACGCGCCAACACTCTCTGTAGCCCCCCTTGAGGGAATTATTAGCCTCAATAATGCGAACTATCGCGTGAACGTAGGAGAGACCTCCTATCTGCTTCGCATAGGTGCTGAGAGTGCCCGCTATTTAGGCATTCGCCGTGAAGAGGAGATCGAATCGGCATATTCAGCCGCGAAAGCGGGAGTCGCGCCCGCAGTTCTCTATGCTGAGCCGTGTGGTGTCATGGTT
>JAPLCR010000198.1 GCA_026392135.1 Armatimonadota bacterium | reverse complement strand
GGGGTGACTAGGGCAGTAGGCGACTCTGTTTGCCGCTAGGTTCTCTTTTCCTAGAGGTTTTGGAACAATTTTCCGTAACTGCTCAGGCTATGGATTCGCCGTAAGACTCTTGCTCGCTTCGCTCGCGTCCCTCTATCTGTCCTGCGGACATCTTTCTCCCGATTCGGGAGAAAGACCGGTCTGGAAGGTGGTTCCGCTTCATGTGGGCTTTCAGTGAGCGAAATCACCGTCCAGTTTAGTCCCTCTCCGCATAGGGGAGGGATGTCCGCAGGACAGGGAGGGGTAACGCGAGCGAAGCGAGCAAATGCCTCAAGGATAGCCTGAGTAGTTACAATTTAACTATAGAGAGTCCCTTATAGAGAGCGTTTCTGAGCCTGGTTCGAGATACCTAGCGTGCTAAGGCACTGGTGTCTCTTTCGTCGGTTTTGAGGATATATTGTAGCGGTTCATGGCTTTCTCAAACCCCTCACGCACAGCGTACTCAATAGCATCGGAGGCGAGTTGATAGGCGACCTCTATCTCCTCCTTCTCCTCCTTCCGAAACTTGCCTAGAACATGGTTCACCATATCGCCTTGCCGCGACGCGCCCACGCCCACGCGCACACGGGGTATCTCATCCGTTCCCATCAGTTGAATGATATTCGCGAGTCCGTTGTGTCCCCCCGCGGAGCCTTTGTAGCGTAAGCGTAGCCTTCCTGTATCCATAGCTACGTCGTCTAGTATCACAAGAACATCCTGAGTGGCGATCTTGTAGAAGTGGCATATCGCCGAAACTGCCTGACCGGAAAGGTTCATATAGGTCATAGGGCGTAACAAGAGAACCTTCTCAGTGCCAATAAAGCCTTCGCCATAGACCCCTTTAAAGTTGCGTTTGCTAATCGCGATCCCGTGCCGCTTCGCCAAATACTCCACCACATCAAAACCGACGTTGTGGCGCGTGCCTGCGTACTCCGTACCCGGATTTCCCAACCCGACAATCAGTTTCATAAAGCCTTTTCCTGCTAATCGTTACGAGCTACCGCCGTTAAATGGGCGCGGTAATGCTCTAAGGACGGAACCTCAAGATTGGGAATTTTCGCCTCGTCGTCCCAATAGCGAAGTTGAATTGCCTCGCGAAAGTGGGGATTGTTCTCAAACGCGCTCACCTCTTCCGGCGACATCAGCCCCCCTTGTAGGCGAAAACTCAGCAGAGAGGCGGGTGAGAGCTGTTCGAGGTAGCCTTTGTCGGTGGAGCATAGATAGCGTTTTGCAGAGACGTGGAGTCGAACAGGTTCGGTTACCTCCGGCGGGAAGTGGCGCGACAACCAAGCCTCCCCTATCTCCTCGTGTTTACCATCTACTCCTTTGTCCGCAATCGTCTCGTCTAACCCATGAAGCAGATGCCCCACATCGTGAAGCAGAGCGGCGACAATTAACTCCGTGCTGACCTTCACCTCTTCTGCAAGGTAGGCAGATTGAAGGGCGTGTTCTAGTTGTGACACGTTCTCACCGAAATAGGCACTCTCCCCATTCGCCTTGAACATAGCGAAAATCTGTTCTACAATCTCCACGGCTTCTACTCCCTCCACACAAGTTTCGGCAAAAGGTAATTACTCAGCCCTCACCCTGCC
>JAPLCR010000407.1 GCA_026392135.1 Armatimonadota bacterium | reverse complement strand
TCCCCCTATGGGCAGAGCGTACAAAAATTTCTGGAGGTGTTTCGGGAATACCCCTACTACCTGATGAGCAAATGGCGTAATGGCTTACTTCTAGTAAACTACCCGTACTGGTTCTATGGCGATGAGGCTCAATTCAGCTACCAGTCCCTTCAAAAGCTACGCATGACGGCAAATAAAAGAGAGGGCTACCTCTCCCCAGCGGAGATAGTGCAAACTCTCTCCCAGTTCACGAAACCTCAATTAGGGCGGTTAGCCGAAGAGTTTCCCGTACTGCAAGCCGCAATGAACTGGGATGTCTTCATGGCATTCAAAGGTCAACCCGGTATCTTCACAGACAGAGGCGTTCCCATAGATGCCGCCTCCTTCGCTTTCTTGCAAAACTCTCTGAATCTGAGTAGCCTTTTACCCGATAAGCGCATTATCGCCATTCGGTTATACGAGGAGACCCGTGTAATAGATACAAAAGACGTGAAGACGCTCACGTTTTCGATACGTACTGAGGAGGACAAGTGGATTCCTATACATGGAATTCACCTGCTCCCCAGAAACGTAAATTAGGAGATGCCCGGCGGAACCACTCTGCGCCCAAACCAGTAAGGCAAAATACTATACCTGCCCACTTTGTAGGCAAGTCTCTCTCCCAAAATTGGGAGAAGGATGCCCGAAGGGCAGGATGAGAGCGAAGAGAAGAGGGGGAGGGCTTGCAATAACCCGTTAAGCACCTCCTATTTTCATCATGCCTTCGCGGGTGTCTGCACACGTTCTGGGTCGTAGTTCAGGTTGGGCGAAAGCCATCGCTCCGCCTCCTGAACGGAAATCCCTTTCCGCTTCGCGTAGTCCTCAATCTGGTCTCTTGCGATTTTACCAACGGGGAAGTACCGCGACTCCGGATGCCCTATATAGAATCCTGAGATAGAACTACCCGGGTACATAGCGAAACTCTCCGTAAGCGTGATACCTGTCGCCTGCTCCACGCCCATCATATCGAAGAGGGGGCGTTTCTCAGTGTGGTCGGGGCAGGCGGGATAGCCGGGCGCAGGGCGCACTCCCCGATACTTCTCGCGTATCATGTCTTCATTCGTCAGGTTCTCAGCGCGACCGTAGCCCCACTCTTCGCGAACCTTTTTGTGCAGGTATTCAGCGAAAGCCTCCACTAACCTGTCCGCAAGAGCCTCTGCTAACAGCGCATTGTAGTCGTCGTTATCCGCCTTGAACTCCGCTACCAAGTCTGGAAGTCCATGCCCCGTCGTCACTGCGAACCCGCCAAAGTAGTCTGATAAGCCCGTCTCTTTCGGTGCAACAAAGTCCGCTAGGCAGTAGTTGACCTGCCCCGCGCCTTTGTCCATCTGTTGACGCAGGAAGTGAAAGCGCGTAAGCAGCGTTTTGCGAGTCTCATCGGTGTAGACCTCTACATCGTCGCCTTTGCTGTTCGCAGGAAAGAGGCTATAGACCCCCTTCGCCGTAAACAGTTTTTCTTTGACGATACGAGCCAAGAGCGCTTGCGCCTCCTCGAAAAGTTTCCGTGCCGTCTCGCCTACAACCTCATCTTCCAGAATGGCGGGGTAGCGCCCGTGCAGTTCCCACGTATGAAAGAACGGAGACCAGTCCATAAACGGAACCAACTCCGCCAAGTCTTGACACTCTATCACGCGAACGCCAAGCGTTTCAGGAGTTGTAACGCTCTCCGCCGTCCACTCAATTTTTGGCTTGTTGGCTTGCGCTTGCCGTAGCGTAACGAAAGTCCTCTGCTCTTGACGGGCGGCGTGTTCGTTACGAAGCCGCTCTTGCGTAGCGCGAGTCGTCTCCATAAAGGGCGTTTTCAAATCTGGATTTATCAGGCTCCCCACCACCCCGACAGCGCGAGAGGCATCCAGAACATGGACGACGGGCTGTTTATACTGCGGCGCGATTTTGACGGAGGTATGCGGATTGCTCGTCGTCGCGCCGCCAATGAGTAGCGGGATATGGAAGCCCTGCCGCTCCATCTCCTTCGCGACATGAACCATTTCGTCCAAGGAGGGCGTTATCAGCCCGCTGAGTCCTATGACATCCGCGCCAACCTCCCGTGCCGTCTGTAGAATGCTATCGCAAGAGACCATCACGCCAAGGTCTATAATTTCGTAGTTGTTACAGGCGAGAACGACCCCCACAATGTTCTTTCCAATATCGTGAACATCGCCCTTCACCGTCGCCATCACGATTTTACCCGCGCTCTGGCTTTTACCGGAGATGGCTTTCTCCTCCTCCATATAAGGAAGGAGAACAGCGACGGCTTTCTTCATCACACGCGCCGACTTCACGACCTGCGGCAGAAACATCTTACCCGCGCCAAAAAGATCTCCCACAACGTTCATACCCGACATCAAAGGTCCCTCTATCACGTTGATAGGTCTCCCGTACTGCTGCCGCGCCTCTTCAACATCCGCCTCAACGAAGTCGGCGATACCTTTCACGAGGGCGTGGCTCAAACGCGATTCAACACTCCCCTTACGCCACTCCTCTTCGACTACTGCCTTCCCAGTCTTTTGGTCTTTCACCGTTTCGGCATAGGCGAGTAGGCGGTCGGTAGAGTCCGCTCTGCGTTTCAGTAGAACATCCTCCACCAGTTCAAGCAGGTCTTTGGGGATATCTGCATAGACAGCCAACTGCCCCGCGTTCACAATTCCCATATCCATACCCGCCTGAATAGCGTGATAGAGAAATACGGAATGCATGGCTTCGCGAACGACGTTGTTACCCCGAAATGAGAACGAAATGTTGCTCACTCCGCCGCTCACTTTTGCGTAGGGTAGATTCTGCTTTATCCAGCGCGTCGCTTCTAGAAAGTTGACGGCGTAGTTGTTATGCTCCTCAATGCCCGTCGCAACGGTAAGGATGTTCGGGTCGAAGATAATGTCTTGCGGCGGGAAGCCTACCTGCTCGACGAGGATGCGGTAGGCGCGTTGACATATCTCCGCCTTGCGCTCAAAGGTATCGGCTTGTCCTTGTTCATCGAATGCCATCACGATAACGGCGGAGCCATAACGACGCACTAGCCGCGCCTGCTCTATGAACTTCGCTTCACCCTCTTTTAAGCTAATCGAATTGACAATGCCCTTGCCTTGTAGGCAACGCAAGCCCGCCTCAATCACCTCCCACTTGGAGGAGTCTACCATTACGGGGACTTTCGCAATATCGGGGTCTACGCCAATCATGTTGAGGAATCGCGTCATCGCGTCCGCGCCGTCCAGCATCCCCTCATCCATGTTAATATCTATTATTTGAGCACCGTTCGTCACCTGCTGTTGCGCTACTCGCGCCGCCTCCTCGTAGTTTCTGGCAAGGATGAGTTTGGCGAACTTAGGCGAACCTGTTACGTTTGTGCGCTCTCCTACGTTGATGAAGTTGCTTTCAGGGCGAACGGTGAGGGCTTCCATGCCAGATAGGCGCAGATATGGCTCGACAGTCGGGGGTTTACGCGGCGGAATACCCTTAACAACTTCGGCAATCTGACGAATAAATTCGGGGGTAGTACCACAACAGCCTCCCACGATATTAACCAAGCCGCTGACCGCCCACTCGCGTATACTCTCAGCGACATCGTTGGGACCTAAGGTAAAGCCCGTAGGCGAAAGTTTATCGGGTAGTCCGGCATTAGGATAGGCACTCACGAAGACGGGAGCGATTTTCGAGAGCTCCTCAATGTGCGGGCGCATCTTATCAGGTCCCAGAGCGCAGTTCAGCCCAACAGAGAGCAGAGGCGCGTGTGAGATAGAGTTCCATGCTGCCTCCACTGTCTGACCGGAGAGCGTGCGCCCTGCATCATCGGTAATGGTGATGGATGCCATGACAGGAACACGCTTGCCTGTGTCTTCAAAGTACTTCTGAATAGCGAAGAGCGCGGCTTTAAGATTAAGAATGGCGAAGGTCGTTTCGGGCAACAGAATGTCTACCCCGCCGTCCATTAGCCCCTGAACCTGCACATAGTAGGCGTTCATCACCTCCTCAAAGGTGACATCCCGAAAACCGGGGTCGTTGACATTGGTGGCGGCGGAGAGCATTTTGTTCATGGGGCCCAGTGCCCCCGCCACGAAGCGCGGCTTGGAGGGGTCTTCCGCGAAAACCTTATCCACAGCGCGACGCGCTATCCGCGCTGACTCGAAGTTCATTTCGTAGGCGTACTCTACCAAGTCGTATTCACGCAAGGTAATGCCGTTAGCATTGAAGGTGTTCGTCTCAATAATGTCTGCGCCGGCTTGCAGGTACTGCGTATGAATCTCTTCGATAATTTCAGGGCGAACAAGCGAAATAATGTCCCCATTGTTGAGGAGGTCGCAGGAGTGATTGCGGAACCGTTCGCCGCGATAGTCCTCTTCCTTAAGTTCGTAGCGTTGAAGCATGGTTCCCATCGCGCCATCAATAATAAGGATGCGCTGTTGGAGAAGCTCTCTTATCTCTATGTTCATAATTTTCGTTCCGTTCTTCGGGGTCATCACAACTCTCTCCTTCCCCTAATTATACACTATTACGTAGCCCCCACATTACTATTATAGCCCATATATCAATAAATCATTATACATTGATTATTTTCATAAAAAGAGTACATCCAATAGGCTTAGGTACAGTATCGC
>JAPLCR010000520.1 GCA_026392135.1 Armatimonadota bacterium | reverse complement strand
TATCTACTATACTGTTCATGGTGGTGGCTCCTGAGTATCGGAATTGTGATAACTCCATTGTACTCGGAACCACCGCCAGAAATCTGCACACAAATCTGTTCGACTCATTTGTCTACATATCTTAACCCAATACTGGGGTTTACAAAACAGGCAAGGCGATATGCCCGCACCGTAGGCAGATAACGTCGGAGGCTGTGGCGCGAAACGCGGTTCCGCTTCCCACCGAAAATGTAGGCAGGGGCGTAACCTCCTCACTGCTACACTTTTCGCACTTCGCACCCTCTATTTTGCGTGGGCGTGGCAATCTCCTGCTTATCTCCTCGGTCTCTCCATCTGTCTCTGGCATACACGCCCCCTCCTGAAAACATAGGTAATAGATTCTATTGTACACGAAAAAACCTTTTGACGTAAGAACGTCTCGCTTGAGTACGCTACCGTCACACCTCGCCTTCATAATGTATCTGTTACGATGCAGTTTAAGGCGTTTGCTAAAAAAATCAACAAATTCTAGGAGAAGGTTAGATGCAGTCTGCCATAAAGAGTTGTCAACGTTTCGTATGGACGCTTCTGCTGATGTTTACAGCCAGCATAGCATCCGCTCAAAATCCCAATATCGCGACCTTTGTACCGTATCATGGGGTTGCAGGAACTACTGTCGAGATTACGGGTAGTAACCTCTTAACCACCACCGCCGTTACATTCAATGGTGTGCTGGGCGTAAACCTAATAGTACTCTCCGACTCGTCTGTAAAGGTAGACATACCCCAGAACGCGAGTACCGGAAAAATCAAAATCACCACCAGTGTAGCCTCCTACACAACCTCGGTTGACTTCATGGTAGATGGCGCAAACGGGGGCGGCGGTGGCGGCGGCTCCGACTCTGGCGGCTTCATAGACCCGCCCGCCATAGACCCGCCCATAGGATCCATGACAGGACACCCGCGCATCTTCGTGCGTCAATCCGATGTGCCGCGCCTCCGCAGTTGGGCGGTCTCCACCAACTCTGTGTGGAACGCTATCAACAAACTCTCCAAAACCGCGAAGCACGACATGGACACCGGCGTACTGAATGGCGACGATGGCGAGGGCGGAGGGAACGTCTCGCTTCCCACCGAAAGTTATGCCGAGCTATTCGCCTTCATGTCGCTAGTACACCCCGACGCTAACACGCGGGCTGACTTCGCCAATCGCTCCTATACGCTCTTCATGAAGATGATAAACGAGGCGGCTAAGGGAGTGCAGGACAATCAGCCCTTCCGAGGTCACACCTTCGCGATACACAACCGCGCCAACTGGTACGGCGAGAGCTTCGCACTTACGGCAGACTGGATTTACCACAAGTTTACCGCGCAAGACAAAGCCAAAATCCGAACGGTTTTCCTACGCTGGACTCAAGAGTGCCTACGCGCTAACACAACCGCGCAAGAGCATCCGCAACCTCTCGGCGTGGTGAACGACCCTGCCCTGATTGCCGACAAAATCCGTGTTCGCTGGTCTATCAATAACTACGCCGCGAACCATGCAAGGCAGATAGGTTTCATGGCAATGGCACTGGATGCGGCGGACGACATTCCCGCAACAGCCGCCGACCCGCCCGCCGGAACACTGCGCCGATTTGTGGGCAATGCGATTGGCGCATGGCTCTATATGGTAAATCAGTTTGAAAAAACCGATGGCGCGGGCGGCATATCGCCGGAAGGCTTGGGCTACGGCGAACTGAGCGGACGCGCTATCGCCTTCCTCCTCCTCGCCATGCACACAACCGGAGTAGACAACCCTGCCGTCTACGGTGTACAAGCCAACATGATAAATGGAGACTACTGGCACCACGAGATAGCCGATGCCTACCTCCACATGCTAAGCCCTGCGAAGGTAGTACAAGAATCATGGATAGGGCAGACCTATCTGCCATACCTGTTCGGAGACACCGCCTACTACAAAAATGTAGACTACGTTCGGGTGTTCGGTGCTTTGGCTATCTACGCCCAGAACATGGGGGACACGGCGCAGTACAACAAGTTCCGCTGGATGATAGACAATCTTCCTCCCGGAGGAACAAGCACACGCTCCTACCGAATAATGAGCGCACTAGGAGGCTCTAGCGTCACTCTCCCCATAGTGTACTATCTTGCGACCGACCCAACTACGCCTGTAGCGACTGACCCGCGACCAACAGTGCCGACAGACCACTTCGCGCCGGGGCTAAACATCGTACTCTCTCGCACCAACTGGACAAGCAAAGCGTCGTGGTTCTCCTATCGACTAAGTTGGAACTCGATAGACCACCAGAACGGGGATGGAAACTCCATCAACTTCTATAGAGGCAAAGAGTGGCTTACCAAGGCGGGTACAGGCTACGGATTCAATGTAAGTTCGTCCGACTACCAAAATACACTCTCTATCGAGAATCCGGGAAACACCAACCTCTGGTTCTGGACGGTCAACATGGCGCACGGCTCACAGTGGATGTACGACCCCGTAAAAGACCCTCCCACGCCAGAGTATAGCTTCGACCCGAAATATACCTACGTGCAGGGTGATGGAACTGACCTCTACAACAATCCGTTGATTTCGGCAATGGATGTGCTTCACGCGAGTCGCTCTGCCCTCTATCTCAAGCCCGACGTAGTGGTGGTCTACGACAGAGCGAGTTCTAGCACAGCGGGACGCTACAAGCGGTTCTTCCTGAATACAGAGACCCAAGCGGTCATCACTGGAAACACGGCGACAACGACAACCCCCGCCGGTCAAAAGTTCTATGTAGATGCGCTCTTACCAGTCAATACGAGCCTGACAGCGACCCCCTGGTCTTCACTAGATGGCGAACCCGCTCAGTACGAGATAATGAAGTACCGTATCGGCTCAGAAGACACCAGCAACCCTATGGATGTCCGCTTCCTGAACGTGCTTCAAGGAACAGATGCTATCGGAATAAAGGCAGTCACATCGCTGATTACCAGTCAGGCGGGAACTCCCTTTGATGGCGCACTGGTGGGCAACAAAACGATACTCTTCAAGAGAGATATAACCACAACCTTCAACGGGGTGACGTTCACTGCGCCTCTCACAAACTCTGTATGCTATGTAACGGGGCTTGCCCCCTACGGCAAATACACCGTCAAACAGAAGAAGACCGCAACTGGGCGCGTCTTCACCATCACTGTAGGCGGAGTGTCTACTGCAGATAGTGCAGGCGTGCTTCACTTCTAAATACGGGGAGAGACTAGACAGAGAGGGGAGGATACTTCTATTAAGAGGCATCCTCCCCTCTTTTGCATCTCTGACAAGGGCTGCCTTGACGCTATTATAGGCAGGGGATTCTATTTACTTAACGTAGAGAGCAGTCAATAAGTTAATCTCTCTAACACTTTTCCCGACGGTAGGGTCCCAGTGCCAACGGACGAGATAACTCTCATCCGTGTAAGGTTTAGTTTCCACACCCTATCTTTTATCGACTTAAAGCTACACATCGTTGAAACTTGTGGAGGCAATCCAATATATTTCGTTCAATCCATTGACAGAATAGAGGGGGGGGCGATATAATGAACTGTCGTGAGCATGACAATCGCAATACTAACGCCATACAAGTTTTTTGAATACTCTCAATCTTGGAGGTTTCCAACGAATGCACAAGTCTCTCATTTATTATGCAAAGTTCGGGTTATCCACCGTACTAATGACAGGAGTGTTTCTGCTTACACTGGCTCTTCTGGGTGCAAGTAGCCCTAGTAGCGCACACTTCAAACGAACCGTGCCCAACTATGTCATCACCGTATTTGGAGAAACTAATGCCCCATTCGAAGTGTTTCATGAAAACAAGGTGATGGGGTTTTGCGCCGTTGTCACCGACATAGACGACAATATCGTCACTACAGGGAGCGTCCTGTTCTCATTCGCCAATAGTACGGCTAACGCGCATTTCTCCTTTCAAGGCGGCGGCGCAACGGCTACCGCCCTCATCAATGGCGGCGGGCAGGCTTGTGTACGCGTTACTGGTACAGGTCATGGCTACGTTGACCTTAACGCAACATACACGCCGGCTATGGGACAATCTGTTACCGCCTTAGTAACAGTCACCGTAACAAACGACGACGTTTGTGTGAACAATGTCAGCCCTACTCCACCTTTGACCTCTCCGGGTCCCTACCGCGATGCGGCAGGTCACCCCTTAAACCTTAACCTCACCTACAAAATCAGCACTACCCATCTTGCCAGCGAAAGTCAAACAGCGATTGACACTTGGAACAGTTCGCATCTCGCAAAATTCATACCCGGTAGCGGTAACGTCAATATGAATATCATTGACGTTGACGCTCCGACAGATGCCTCCTATGCGCGAGCACCCATTGTCTCCACTAACCCCAGTTTCCGTACAATCAAACTAAACCTTTCTGCACTAGACCCTTGTCCTGCGAACCCAAGCCAATCTATGGGAGCAAAGACCCACTATCCGCCCGCCTCTGCCAGACTGAATAAGGCACCGCTTATCGCACATGAGATTGGTCACTGTCTTGGACTATTTCATAACACAAGCGATAATGCCTCGTTGATGTGGGGCGGACCTACCTCTTATTGGCTGTGCGGAACGACTGCTCCAACCCCTGACGAAGAGGTAGGCTTAGTCAACTGGGGATACACCATCCCGGCATGGTAACACTACTGATGGAGGATACAAAACGATGATACTCTACCTTCTCACTCTGTTGCTCGGATTAAATCCGCCTAAAACACAGCCCCAACCCGCGCAAAACGGCGTGTTGGTGGTCTTTAAGCGAGTAGGCACTGCCTATCGCTATCAGGGAACGCTAGACAAGTTTACTCTACCGCCTACTGTAGCCAATAAAGGCTTGTTGTCCTTCCCTAAGCCGCCTAATAAGCCTTCTACTCAAACCAACCTAGATAGGCAGGGCTACCCCTATCTCTTCTATGTTGTTAAGAACGAAAACACCGCTAGTTTCTACTACTCGCCTGATAGCAAGCGGTTTCAAGATGAAGAGGGAGTCGTAGTAAATCTACCCCCAAAAGAGGATGCGCTTCTAAAGTCGTTTCTCAGCAATGCAAAACCCGCCCCTATCCAACACCGCCCTGTTCATGTAGATGCGTCCTACCCTGGAACAATCGACTTCCATCTTAAATTCCTATGCAAAGCCGCCGATTACATCGCGGTAGGTAGAGTAGTCGGCGTACTGCGCGAGGGGCATACTCCTCTCAACAACACAAACGACAGTAGCAGACACACCGTGTTTCTCGTTGCAGTAGAGCAGTATCTCAAATCCGCGACACCCCAAGCACCCGCTATCCTAAAAATATGGCAAGTCGGAGGTTGGTACTCTCATGCCTCTGGCGACCCTCTCCTAGGCGTTGGAGAGCGGTATCTCCTTT
>JAPLCR010000095.1 GCA_026392135.1 Armatimonadota bacterium | reverse complement strand
TTTTTCCGGGTTTCCTTTATTAGAACAATGCCCTGTCGGAATGGATAATTCTTGTTCAGTTGTATCTTGTGTAATCTTAATTTCTTTGGCTGCTTTTCTTATCGCTGACCACAGTGTTCCTAGCTCTTTTTTACTGGTATCTGGTGAGGATGGTGTATAGTCTTTTTCGTTTGTTTTTTCGTTGTGACGAAATAAGATTGGGGTTAAGCCCAGAGGATACACGTTATGATAGAAGAGCCTCAAATGATATCGCCTATTCGCAAGAGACAGGGTAGCACTATTGCTCTCACTCTACTCTCCCTCTCCGCTATTCTAGGGGTAACGCTAGTGAACTCCGCGTCGGCGCAAAAGCCCTCCGCGAAGCAGAGTAGACCTAAAGCAGTTTCCGCCGCTTCCACTGCTGGCTTGAGCGTCCAACCTGCCGAGGGGACTTTAGACGGTTCGTACTCCTTCCAGACCCTTATTGCCGTAGGGAGATCCATAGACGGCGGTGAGCGTGATCTTCTGGAGTCTACGACCTTCACCTCCACAAACCCTGCTGTAGTGCGCGTAGATAAGAGCGGGATTGCCTATCCGGTTGCAGACGGCTCTGCCGATGTTATCGTGTCGCAGGGCGGGCGTAGCGTTAAGTCACACCTCACCGTTCGCAATACAAAAACCAACTCCCGCCTCAGTTTTGAGACAGCAATCGCCCCCATTCTGATTAAATCCGGCTGTATGGGTACTGCGTGTCATGGTGCGCCAAACGGACAAGGGGGCTTGAAACTCTCCTTCTTCGGCTACGAGACTGAGAAAGACTGGACGGCAGTTGTAAAGGGAAAAGACGGGAGGCGCGTCAATTTCAAAGACGCGACGAAAAGCCTCTTCCTGATGAAACCGACCGCCGCCGTCTGGCACGGGGGAGGGCGCAAGTTTCGCCCAGATGGTCCCGAAGCACGTGTTATCACCGCGTGGATAAAAGCGGGTGCGCCGTTTGTACCGGGAAGAACCGCGTTCAATACAGACTCCAAAACCCAACTCACCGCCTACGCGAAACTGCCCGCCGCACCTAAGCTCGAATCGGTCTATGTGTTGCCTAGCAACCGCACCATTCGTGATGCCAACTCGAAGCACCAGCTCGTTGTGATGGCGCACTATAAGGACGGCTCCGACGCAGATGTTACGCCCTTCGCACGCTACTTCTGCGACGATGACGGTATCGCAACCGTCAACCCAGAAGGAAGACTTTTGGCACTGCGAAAAGGCGAAGCCAATGTGATGGTACGCTATGCCGGCAAAGTGGGTATCTCTAGCGTAATGGTTCAGCCGCAAACCCCGATGGCGAACTATCCTGCTATTACCTCCAACAACTATGTAGACGACCATGTTCTCGCAAAACTCAAGCAGATGAACATGGTTCCCTCCGACCTTACCGATGATGCTACCTTCGTTCGCCGTGTCTTCTTCGACCTTATCGGTACGCCGCCCCTTCCTGCTATGGTGCGCCAGTTCGTAGAGGATAGTGACAGTAAGAAACGCTCCAAACTGATAGACGAACTGCTAGAGCGCCCTGAATATAAGGACTACCAGACGATTATCTGGGCAGACCTACTTAGGAATACGCGAGTCCTCTTGAAAGACGGAGTAGAGCCTTACACCCACTTTATCCGCGAGAGCTTTGCAGAAAACAAACCCTTCGATAAGTTCGTGCGAGAACTCTTAACAGGTAAGGGAAGCACCTATCAGAACGAGTCTGCCACTGCAAACTACTACCGTGTGACGAACGACCCCGCGGAGCTTACAACCTCCACCAGCCAGATATTCATGGGGGTACGCCTTGAGTGTGCTCGGTGCCATAACCACCCCTTTGACCGCTGGATGCAGGACGACTTCTACGGAATGGCGGCGTTCTTTGCGAAGACACACCAACGCGATGGGCTTGGCAAGGATGAGATTGTCGTCTTCAACGACGATCGCGGTGAGGTGCGCCAACTCCGCACCCAAGAGGTAATGCCCGCCAAATTCATTACGGCAGAAAAGCCTCTTGAGAACGCACAGGGTGACTTGAGAACGTACCTTGCGGACTGGATAACCTCGAAAGAGAACCCCTACTTCGCAAAAGCGACGGTCAATCGCCTATGGAAGCAGTTTTTTGGACGGGGTATTGTACATCCTGCCGACGACTTCCGCGCCTCAAACCCGCCCATCAACCCGCCGCTTCTGGACGCGCTTACCAAAGATTTCATTGAGCATAACTTCGACGTGAAGTATATTATTCGTGTGATCTGTAACTCACGTACCTACCAACTCAGCTCCAAAACGAATAGTACCAACACGGATGACAGCAAGAACTTCTCTCGCTACTACATACGTAGGTTGGGACCTTCACAGCTGTTGGATGCGATTACAGTAGCCACCGAAGTTCCTGAAAACTTTCCAGGTGTGCGAGAGGGAACTTCTGCGATAAACCTTGCAGACAACTCTGTTCCCTCCTACTTCCTAGATGTGTTTGGACGGAGCAACCGCCTACAAGTGGCGGAACCCTCTCAGCAGACCTCTATCGCACAGGCGTTGGCTCTTATCAATGGACCATCTGTCAATGCGCGGCTTACCAACCCCAAGGGCTTCCTCATGCAAAAGATAATGGGGCGACTGGGCGACCGCTCGGAGAAAGACTTGCTGGACACTCTGTATCTTAATGTCCTTGCAAGGTTCCCAACCCCCGCTGAAAGCAAATCAGCGAAAGACTATCTTGCTACTATGCCTACCGCAAAAGAGGGATATGAAGACCTCATGTGGGCACTTCTGAACTCGAAAGAGTTTATGTTCAACCATTAGGTGTTTTTGGTCGTCTCTGTGTGATATTTCAAGGAGAATAGATATGGATAATTCCGAACTGAAGCAACTCGGTTCTTTCGTTCACCGTAACTGCGAAGGCGTATCTCGCCGCGACGCTATCAAGGTAGGAACCCTCGGCTTTTTGGGGCTGACACTGCCAGAGTTTTTTGCACTGGAAGCGGCGCAAGCGCAAGCGACACCCGCATCTGCAAAGCCGAAAACAAAAGCCGACTACTCCGTTATTATGCTCTGGATGGCGGGAGGACCTAGCCATGTAGATACGTGGGATCCTAAGCCGAATGCCGATTTGAAGATCCGCGGTCCCTTCGGTGTGGCTGAGACAAACGTACCGGGTATCCAGATTGGAGAGCATCTGCCGAAACTCGCTCGACAGATGGACAAAATGGCGATTCTTCGCAGCGTATCGCACGGAGATGGAGCGCACGAACGCGCCGAACACTTCATGCAGACGGGCTACCTACCTCTCCCTACCGTTGAGTTCCCCTCCTACGGCTCGGTTATTGCAAATGAGCGCGGTATGCAGAACAACCTTCCTCCCTACGTCTCTCTGCTAGGCATGGCGAACGGGCAGGGCGCAGGTTTTCTCGGCGGCTCGCTGAACCCCTTCTTTGCGGGCAACCCCGGAGATGGCAACTACCGCGTACAAGACCTACAGATGCCTGAGGGCGTATCGCTGGCACGCATGGAGCGCCGCCGACGGCTGGTACAGGCAGTAGACAGCCTGAAAACCGCGCAAAGCGATGCTATTAAGAGTATGGACACCTTCACGAACCGCGCCTACGGTCTTATCACAAGCAAGTCTGCACAACAGGCTTTTGAGATACAAAAAGAGAAAATTGCTCTCCGTGATGAGTATGGGCGCAACGGTTTTGGGCAGTCCTGCCTACTGGCACGCCGACTGGTGGAGTCGGGTTCCCGCTTCGTAACAATTACGCTGGGCGGTTGGGATACCCACGAGAACAACTTCGGCTCTTTGCAGAACGGCTTGCTTCCGATGCTGGATAGAGGAATGGCAACCCTTCTCCGTGACTTGAAGGAGCGCGGACTTCTGGATACCACGCTGGTTGTCTGGATGGGCGAATTTGGACGCACCCCAATGATTAACATGAACGCTAATCCGGGACGCGACCACTGGCCCAACGCTCTCTCCGTTGTTATGGCGGGCGGAGGCATCAAGGGCGGTCAGGTTATTGGTAAGACCGATGAGCGCGGCATGGGCCCCGCCGAACGTCCTATCAAGGTTCAAGACATCGCCGCCTCCATCTACCACACAATGGGGCTTGACCCCAACAAAGAGTACCACACTCCCTCCGGACGACCCATTCGGCTGGCGGACGACGGACAGGTTATTCGCGAACTGTTTCGCGGTTAATGTTGGGTAGTGCCTTGTAACAAAATCAGTCGCCCTTCGCAACCTTGCGGAGGGCGACTGTTGGTTTCTTTCTTGCTATTTCGTTCGGAGGAAGCTTAGTGTGTTGCTGAACGCCAAGCCAAGCTCTGATAGGTTTTCAGGAGTGCGATAAGCCTTTCGTCATCGGCATTCGCCCTTCACAAGGGGAAGGGCGAATGCGACCCCTCTCCAACCTCTCCCCGAAACGGAGAGAGGCGGATGCCCCGT
>JAPLCR010000153.1 GCA_026392135.1 Armatimonadota bacterium | reverse complement strand
ACTCTACCCCTAGAGCCTTCCGCAAAGTACATCCTCATTATATCCGCAAAATGGCGGAAATAGAGCAAAAAAAGTCGTCGGTCTCTATCTCGAAGCCATAGAAATAGAGACCGACGACTCAAAATCCGCCCCAAATTCAGAAAAAGGCGCTGACGGGCAGTTTCTCCAAGCCAATCGTTTCACGCGTAGCCCACTTGGGGTCGCGCAACACCCATATCAACACCGAATCCACGTCCAAATCCATCCGCTTTCGCAAGCCCGCCTTCATTGCCTCGAACTTCGACTCCGGCAACTCGCCCTCAAAGACCGAGTTCTGGACGCGGGGCAGATAACGCTTCATAAAGTTGCAGATGCGCCCAACCCTCTTCTCGCCAATATCGTAGACCACTATCATATACATCTTGTGACCTCCCTCCTTCTACCACCACGCCCGAAACGCTTTGTAGGTCTCCACCTCCGTAAGATGACGTATCAACTTGTAGCACTCCAGCCGAATCAGGTGACGGTATGTGACATGACGCCCTAACCGCCGGTGATGTATCGTCGTGCTTAACCGCGCCTCCAACGCCGCCAGAAATACCTTCTTGCCCGAATCCGTCAGGTAGCAACCGTTCATTGCACGGTCAAAATGCTCCGGCTTCATCTGGTTCGTGTTCAACAGGCGGAAGATGGCTCTATCTACAATCAACGGCTTGAATATCTCCGACAAGTCCAGAGCGAGCGAAAAACGCCTTATGCCCGGCTCGTGCAGATAGGAGATGGTCGGGGTGAGTTGTGTGCGGTAGATTTCGCTGAGGCAGACTGTGTAGAGGTGCGAGTTCCCGAATGAGATGAGAGCGTTCACCTCGTTGTCAGGAGGGCGGCGCACTCGCAGGTTGAACTCCCAACTCCCCGATAGGATATGCGTCCACGCCTCGTAGTATCGCTCCCGCATCTTCCCCTCGATACCGCGAACCATGTTCACCTCTTTCTGCTCCGAAACCAACTTCGCCAACCTCGCCACCACATCACGCAGTTCCGTGAGCGGCTCCTGCGCTCCGCCAATCTCAACGAGGCGCTCGAAGGGGTCTGGCTCCATCTCCGCAGGTATCGGCTCGAAGGAAGGGAGGGAGGCGGAAGCGTCTATTATCGCCTCGGTTACGGCGTCAGGGGGAGTGTTGGAGGCGGGCGGAGCGTCGCCGCCGATTTCGCCCTCCGGGTCGCGCTCCTCTTGCGCGCCGCCCTCTTTGCGCTTGCTATAGTAGGCGAGGTTGCGGACGAGGGAGTGCGCGGCTCCGCGCACCAATTCTTGCGCGAGGAAGAGGCGTTGCGCTGGGTCTTCGTAGTGTCTCACCTGCCTCACGAGCAGGTAGCCGGAGTTCAGGTACTCGCGGGGGTAGTAGCTTCCGCTGTAGAAGCCGTAGTAGTTGAAGACGTGCGCGACTATCTTCTTCTGCGAGAGGAAGTTGAGGAGGCGCGTGTTGAGGTCAACCTCGCCGTAGAAGTAGAGGGTGTCCACGTCCTCGACGGGGATGGGGCGTTTCTGTCCGTCCGCGCTCTCAATCGTGAGGGTGTTGTTATCGCGGCGGATGCGCCCGTTGTTGATGAGGTAGTAGTTTTTCGCCATGTTTATCCCCAGCAGAGGTCTTGATAGGCGCACATTTTACAAATCGGGAGCGGTTTGGCGACGACGGGAGGCGTAGGCTGTTCGCGCACGGCTTGCACTCCCGCGATAATCTTCTCGACCTCGACCTCCAACTCCGGCGTGAGGACGACCTCTTGCTGGCGGCGTAGCGCGGGGTAGTCTATGACTCCCGTCGTCTCTATGCCCTTCTCGTGTTTGAGGTAGTAGAGATAGTAGAGGAGTTGGAAGAGGGTGGCGCGTTGCCCGCCCTTGCTCTTCTTGACCTCATGCACCACGCCTGTTTCGGTGAAATCGAGGCGAAGGAGGTCGTCTATGAGGATGTCCTTGCGGGTCTTCTGGGGATAACTCTCCGTATGCAGGAGGCTCCCCAGCGCGACGTTCTCCGCGCCCGCCCCGCCTGAGACGTGTTCTTGCTCCACGCCGTGCGCGTACCACCAGAGTTTGCGGGGACAGAGGACGTAGTAATGCACCTCCGTACCGCCTATTCGCAAGAGCGAGAGCGGTTTGTCGTTACTATTGATTTCTTCGCTCATAAAATACAAAGCCTTTGCTGGTTTCCCCTCGTTGATAAGGTACCAGTGTTGGGACGACCTGTCGGATAGCCTCTCGCTGTGGTCGTTCTCCTGAATAGGCGCTAATTTGT
>JAPLCR010000607.1:30011-32926 GCA_026392135.1 Armatimonadota bacterium | reverse complement strand
TCGGTTGCATCCATTCTAGCCAAAAACACGCCGCTATGACCTCAGAATGAGGCTACGACAAGAGCCGAAAACAAGAGGAACAACACCAAAAACTACCCCGCCAGATGAGATTTCAAGCCATCCGTTGGCGAAGGTATTGAAATACCCAGAAGAGTTAGCGCATCACGACCCTGAGTATTTTGCGTTCGTTTATGACCTTTTGAGAGGAAGGTAAGACATGGCGACTCTAATAAAAACGGGTATAACAGTGAAATTCGAGTTTGGGATGGGAACCGTTTTCGCGACGATACGGAACAAGGTGTGGAAGTGCGAAGGCGCGGGGATTCCTGAACAGGCGTTGCGTATCTATGAACGAGCACTTCAAGCGGATATAAAAAAGGATACCGCCATAGTACACCCCGCCACTGCCGCATCACGAGACTTTGTCGCGGCGCAGAAAGCGGCGGAGCGACATGGTGGCTCGATCTTAGAACTCACCGCTCCCGAAATGGGCGAAAATTCCCCCTCCAACGAAGAGGTTGTCATCTACTAAAAACACGTCGCTAGGGAATTAAAGCCCTACAAAAACTGCAACAACCGCCCCTAACACGTTTAGCGGCGAGAAAATTTAATGACAGGGTGATGCTCTTGGCGCGAAGCGAGATAATAGCAGGAATAGATATAGGAACCACAAAGGTATGCACGCTCATCGCGGAAATCAGCGAACAGGGCAAGCCTACCATTCTTGGCGTAGGTTCCCACCCCTCTAAAGGAATAAGAAAAGGGGTAGTCGTAGATATTGCCTCCACTGTTCTCGCCATTCAAGAGTCGGTGCGGCAAGCGCAAAAGCAGGCAGGGTGCGAAGCGTCCACGTTCTATGTAGGTGTGACGGGCGAACACATCGCCTCCCTAAACAGTAACGGACGTATTCCCATTACCAACCCTAATAGAGAGATAACTGCGGCGGATGTGGAGAAGATTCTCGAAGCTGCCCGTGTGATAGTGCTTCCTCCCGATAGGCAGATTCTGCACGCTATCCCGCGTACCTACACAATAGACGGGCAAGAGGGTATCCGAAATCCGGCAGGAATGAGCGGGACACGCCTAGAAGTGCAGTGCCACATCGTTACAGGAGCGACGACCTTCCTCCAAAACGTGCGAAAATGTGTCACGAACGCGGGCTATCGAGTACAAGAGCTAGTTTTGGAGCCTCTTGCAACCAGTCTTTCGGTTCTTTTACCTGAAGAGAAGGAATTAGGAGTCTGTTTGGTAGATATAGGAGGAGGAACTACCGACCTTGCCGTGTTTGTGGAGGGGGACATCTACTATTCGGCGGTAATTCCAATTGGCGGTACGCACGTTACGAGCGATGTGGCGTATGGTCTCACCGTTGCTTTGGAAGAGGCAGAGCGCCTCAAGACCCAGAGCGGCACCGCACTTTTAGAACAGGTCTCTGCGGAAGAGATCATTCTCGTCAAGCAGATGGGGCGCGATGATATGCGCCGCCTCCGCAGAATGGCTTTGGCAAGCATTATCGAGCCGCGAATGCAGGAACTTTTTGAACTTGTAAAAGAAGAACTCGAAAAAGCCGACTGTTGGGGTAAAATTCCAGCAGGCATTGTAGTGAGCGGAGGGGGAAGCCAACTCGAAGGGTGTGCCGAGGTTGCCGAACAGGCAACGGGTGTCGCTATTCGGATTGGATGCCCGCGCCCGGTGGGAGGTATCGGCGAAACGCTGACACACCCCTCCTATGCAACAGGGGTAGGCTTGATAAACTACGGAGCGCAACAGTTCAAGCCAACAGATGAGCCTGTCGTACCTCCAACTCAAAGCTTCGCTAGCCCTTCTGGAATCCAAAAGTGGATAGCAGATTGGCTCAAGAGGATAGGTTTTTAACTGGCGCTTGCAGGGAGCGCATATTTACGATAAAGAACACTTTGCGGGAAGGGCGTACATAGAATGTCAAATTTTGCACTATCAGGCGATTTCACGGAGTTGGGCGGCGCACGTATCAAGGTGGTAGGTGTCGGCGGCGGTGGTTCTAATGCCGTCAACCGCATGATTGAGAGCGGGCTGTCAGGGGTCGAGTTTATCGCGATGAATACCGATGTGCAGGCACTCAGCCGTTCAAATGCACCGCGCCGTCTTCAACTTGGTGAAACTTCGACACGCGGACTAGGCGCAGGGGGCAACCCTGAGCGCGGACGCATCGCCGCCGAAGAGAGCAAGAGCGAAATCAAGAAGATGATTGAAGGCTCGGACATGATCTTCATCACCGCCGGTATGGGCGGTGGTACAGGAACCGGAGCCGCGCCCATTATCGCCGAAATCGCAAGTGAACTAGGAGCCTTGACCGTCGCCGTCGTGACGAAGCCCTTTCAATTTGAGGGACCCCGCCGTCAGCGGCTTGCAGACGAGGGTATTGAGAACCTGCGCGGTAAAGTAGACACCATCATCATCGTACCTAACGACAAACTGCTCAATCTGGGCGATAGACGCATGACTCTTGTGGAAGCGTTCAAAATGGCGGATGAAGTACTGCGGCAAGGCGTGAAGGGTATCTCCGATATCATCACCGTGCCCGGTATCATCAATGTGGACTTCGCCGACGTTCGCGCTATTATGTCGCAAGCGGGTCCTGCCCTCATGGGAATTGGAGAAGCCGACGGCGACCACCGCGCAGTAGAAGCGGCGCAAAATGCGGTCTCCTCACAACTCTTGGAGACGAGTATTCACGGCGCAACCCGCGTACTGGTAAACGTGACTTCAGGAAGCGACCTTACCCTTGCCGAGTTTACGGAAGCCTCCGAACTCATACAGGGAATGTGCGACCAACAGGACGCAAATATCATCGTTGGTTGGGTTCCGGAAGTGGAGCTGGAGGGCAAGGTGCGCGTCACTGTACTTGCAACTGGCTTTGGCGAAGGGCATCGCCT
>JAPLCR010000607.1:0-29993 GCA_026392135.1 Armatimonadota bacterium | reverse complement strand
CAGAAGCCGATTGCACGTCCCTTCACCGTTGGATCCGATACAACGAACCGCCCTACCTCAACGTCTACAAATCCTGCCACACCACCACCTACTACAGACAGAACTTCGGGTACGGGAGCACCTCGCCCTGCTTCAGGCGGAGCACCAGCATCGCCCGCTAACACAGGCAAAGACGACGATAAAGAGTACGAGATACCTGCCTTCTTGCGTCGCCGCTAGAGGGGCTGTGTATCTCTCATAAAAGCCCCCCTCTTCTTAATCTAAGGAGAGGGGCTTTTGTATAATAGAGAGAGGGAAGAGACCTTTCCCTCCGTAACCCCTTCTCATTTTGGGAAGGACTTAGCTCTGCACTTCTCTCGTAGCCTAGGCATACAGACAACCTACTACAAACACGCCTCTTAGGGAGACACGACGTGCGAAAATACCTTAACTACATCCTCTTTGCAGGCTTTGTTCTGCTGGTCGTTGGTATGGCAGTCAGCCATAGCCGACATATTCACGGGCTGGTAATGGCTATGAGCGACGGCTCTGCTGAAGAGCGTGCCTCTGCCGCTACAGCACTGATAAAAGCCGAACAGTTCATGGACGCGATAACAGGCGAGACCATCCAGATACGCCTCAAAGCCGCAGAATCTCTGGAAGTTTTGGCGGCACCTTCTGCCGTCAAACAACTACTCCCCATTCTTAAAGACCAAGACAAAAGAGTGCGTGAACGCGCTGTCGCCGCCCTAGTCAAAATCACGAGCAAATCTCCTGACCACATCAAAGAGCTTCTGCCCGGTCTAAAAGATGGCGATTCTAATATTAAGAAGGGAGCTGTTCGTGCCTTCAAGCAGATAGGTCCTGTTCTGGACGCGATTCCGCAAATTGTTGCCTACTTGAAAAAAGAGCCCGATTCCAGAGTAGCTTGCGGGGATGTTCTCGGTTCACCGCTCTTCGCTAAAGAGAGCAAAGCAAGCCTGCCTCTGCTCTTCAAACTCTTAGACGATAAAGATGAGGGGGTACGCGTGAGCGTATCGGAGGCACTTGGCAAAATCGGCGACAAAGAGGCGATACCTCTTCTGAACGACAAGATGCACAAGGATACCGCACAGGTGCGCCGCGTCTGTATCGGTTCGATAGCACTTATTGCGGACGCTTCGGGCGAATCTATGCTCGCCGAAGCAGTAAACAACCCTGACGACGACGACGAATCCCGTTCACAAGCAGCAGTCGGCTTGGGCAAAATTGGAACTCCTAGTGCCATTGATACCCTTATTAAAGCCCTCAACGATCCTGACATAAAACTGCGTACCTCCACCGTTGGAGCACTCTCCCATGCAGGACGACCTACACGTGACTCTGCACCCGTTACAATGGTACTGATGAGATGTGTGGCAGCACTCGCCAGCAAGAATGTAGATACGCAAACTGGAGCCATACAAGCCCTACAAGGAATCTCTGCCCCCGAAACAAACATCCCGCTCCTATCCGTTGCAAATAATACCCAATACCCTGAAAGCCTACGGATAGCTGCTATCAGAGCGGTTGGCTTTGAGGGAAACACTGGTGTCATTAACGCTCTTGTCGCGCTCATGGCAACCCCAAATACCGAAATGCTAGGCAATGCCTCAGACGCAGCACTCACCGTAATTGGTGTACAAGCCATTCCCGCTCTAGTTGCCGTTTTCCAGAAAGGCGACGAAACCACCTCATTCCACGCAGCAGTCGCTTTAGGGCGTATGGGAGCGAAGGCTCTACCTGCTCTGGAGCAAGTTGCAAAGGGAGCAAACACTGGCGTACAGCGTTGGGCAGCAGTTGCACTTGGCGAAATGGGTATTGCAGACACAAGCCCAACACTTAAACAACTCGCACAAAGCACCGATGCAGATGTCTCTTATGTGGCGAAAGAGCAGCTTCATCGCAACGGTCAAAGCCAATAAGTCGCCCCATAAAGGAAATACTCTATGTCCGTATTCTCGCGTATAGCTACCGCCTCTGCTCTTCTAAGTGCCTCTATCGCTCTTGCAGGATGCAACTCAGGAAGCGGGAGCGTCATTCAAGGGGCGCAAAGCTCTACCATTGCCGGTTCATTTCAGTCTGGCACGGCGGATGGTCCCGCTAGTACAGCGCGATTCCGAAACCCTGCAAACGTAGCAGTAGACAGTGCAAACAACGTCTATGTCGCCGATTACGACAACAACCTTGTGCGGAAGATTGACTCTGTGGGCAATGTCAGCACGGTATTCTCCAACCCCAACTTTGTAAACCCCTTTGGTATCGCTGCAAACAGTAGCGGCACGGTCTTTGTAGAGACCGACCAGAACGACACCGGTACGCGCAACTCCACAAGCGGCACGGTCTGGCGCATAGATTCACGCACTCAGACGGGGGTCGTCGTTGCACGGAACCTTGGACGACCACGCGGCATTGCTCTGCTTGCGGACGGCAGGCTTGCTCTCTCTGATGTGAACCGCCACACCATTAGCCTCCTTAATACAACCACGGGAGCTGTCACCCTGCTCGCAGGGCGTACAGATACACCGGGCTTCGTGAATGGGACAGGAGCGGCGGCACAGTTCCATCGCCCTTACGGAGTAAAGCAAGATAACAACGGAGATCTTATCGTTGCAGACGCTAACAACAACGCAATACGCCGAGTGACCCTCGCGGGTGTGGTTACGACTATCGCAGGTAGACGGGCTGGGAAATATCTACGTGGGTGATAATGGCAACTACCGCATTCGTAGAATTGATACGAAAGGCAGCGTCTTTACGCTCGCTGGAGACGGGAACCCCGGCTATCATGAGGGAGGAGGCTCCAGTATCCAGTTCTTTGGTATGGAAGGCATGGACATTGCACCAGATGGACGCTCTCTTGTGATTGCGGATGGTAATCAAGGAACAGACGCGCCCTTCAATCGTATTCGCCGCGTAGTACTACCGTAGGGCTAGGCTTTGGCTTCAGACGTTAGAAACGCCCCTCCTTCCATCTTGGAAAGAGGGGCGTTTCTATTTTGTGCGGTATGCTTTGGATGCCTACGCCTACTCTGGGCTTCCAATTATTCCATAGTAGCGTCCCATCCAGTAGGCGAGTAACCAGTCGTTGGGACGATCTTCCCGCTCCCCATTTCGCCCCATGGTGGCGAAATACGGCTCCTGATCCCACATACACAGCCCGATCTCGCTACGCGGCAGTATACGCGTCAAGAAGTTTGCAGGTGCGCCCGGCGTTCTGTCCCACTGAACATCGGCGCGTCTGCTGTTGTCTACAGTCCATTCAATATGGTCAAGGGGCCAGTCACGGAGGGTCTCCATCGCCCTGTCAAGTGGGACTTGTTGACCAGAGAAGCGATTGAAAATGAAGTCGTAGAAGGGTATTCCATCGCGCCTACAGGTCTTGTGCCAACTGCGAAGAGCGGTCAATGCGCTCTTTTCAAGGGCAGGGGTCGCGGTATTCGTAAACAGGTTATGGAACACCATCACAAGCAGTTCGTCGTTGATGTGGGTATATTCGGAGGGCGTAACGTAGCTCATGGAAGCCATGTTCTTGGCGTAACCGTGCTTCTCCACAAGGTACTTTACCGCGTCGAGATATTTCTGCTTTTGGGTGACGTGGTAGGCGACTCCAAGATACGATAGCATCTCCGTACTGTTGCCAAACCGCTCCTCCCGCCATGTCTTATCCCTGTTTAGGCTTTCAGGAGACCAGTTCGCCCACTGCGTTCCCTTGCCGTCTATATCCTGCAAAACGTAGCCGTGCGCCACAATTCCCCCAATAATTCGGTCTACTTGGTCGGCAACAAGCCGCTTTTCTTCCTCTGTAGCGGCAAGGTCGTAGTAGACTGCATAGCCGAATACATGACCGTCTACCTCATCAGAACTTGCGTCTCGTTTCCAGAACCATTTACCGTCTTTCGTGAGTAGCCACCGCTTTTCGATAGGCTTTTCGCGGGGGTTGTCGAGATACATCGCCGCCGCCCTTTCGGGCGTGATGGTCTGGTCTACCTCATGGCGGGGAGGTGTGCTGACAGGCAGTATCGAACGGGCGATAAAGTGGTCAGTTCCTGTAGCGCGTTGCAGCTCCATCAGGGCATGAAAGGCGACTTTTGCATTATCACGTGCGGTAGGGTTTTTGGTTACGGCGTAACGCATAGACTCCATCGCGAGATACATGGCGGTGTGTTCACCATCGTTGTCATCGTCTTCAATAAAGCTTTTGGAAAGATCACCGGGTGTGACCAACACCGCGGGACCCACTAAGCCCGGAGGGCGAATATGCCGCGCCCGTATCATCTGTAGATAGTAGTCGGCTTTGTCGGCAAGTGTCATCTTTCTACGGCGTATCGCGTCTACCCCTGCCGCCGTCGCCACCCATGCCGTCCCATCTTTCCCTATTGCCACACTTCTCGTGTCATCGCTCAAGAGCCAACGCCGGCTATGGCGAAGCGTCCACCTTCCTGCATCGTAGCGAACCACCCCCATCTCTGTTGCCGCCCAGAGCCGTCCCTCTGCGTCCTGCGTCACACTCCGAACACGATAACTCGGCATACCGTCTTTCGCCGTAAGAGAGCGAACTCGTTTTGCTCCTTTGTAGAAGTCTAGCCCTCCCGTAGTTCCAATACAGAGGGTTCCGTCTGCTAACAGCGTAAGCGAGGAGACGTTGCTGCTGAGCAGAACATCTGGGCGCGAAAAGACGCGGGTTTCGGCAGGAGAGGTGAGTGATTGGAGGTAGAGTCCGCTTCCTGTACCTACCCACATTTGATTGGCAGGGGCGACGTGAACGGCGTGAACCATCTTATGCCAGCTACCGCCGACGGCTTCCCACTTGCCATGCACCAGTTTCCAAATCCCATGAGGTCCTCCTGCGAAGAGCGGATCGCCTCCGTCAATCGCGTTGATGAGAGCACCCGTCAAACCACCTGAAACGACTCCTTTAGGAGTGACTTTGTAAATTCCGTTCCACGTTCCCGCCCAAAGAGTTCCTTTTGAGTCGCGATAGAGGGCATAAGTCGTTCCAAGCTGAGTGCCTCCCTCCGGAGCTTTCCAAGTACCCCCTTCGAGATAGCGAACTCCCTCTGCTGTCGCCGCCCAGAGCCTCTCCGCCCCATCGAAAGCGACTGCCTTAACATCGTTCGCCCCCGCAGTGGGCATAGGGTAGGCTTCGTGGTACTCCTGTTGGAAGGGGGCATCGGGTAGGGCTTGTGCCTGCACAGATGCGGCTAAGCAGAGAAAAGCAAGGCTTCCTATGAGTGTCTTATAATTCAATGATGTGTTGGCTCCTTTGTGCCCCTTTTTGCGGGGACTGTGCGTTAAGTTGGCGGGCGGGGCGTTATGACTACTGGCGCATTCGGATAAAAATTAGTGCAAGTGCCTTTGAAAAGCGCAAGCCCTCACCCCCGTCCCCTCTCCCAATTCTGGGCGAGGGGTGGCTCCGACGGGTTCTGTTGGGCGTTTGCGAAACATTAACGTTTTGAAAACGCCCAACCTGACCACTTTAGAGGCAAGTCTTTCTCCCAGAATTGGGAGAAAGATGTCCGCAGGACAGAATGAGGGCTTACGCTTTTCAAAAAAGCATACACCACCCTCTACCTTAACAGACCACTACCCTTTATTTCGAGGCTCTCTTGCGTTTCGGCTTGGCGGTTGCGATAGCCAGCAGGGGCGAAGCCATCTTCGCATACTCGTCTAGCAAAAACTCCACCCGCTCCCTATCGTCCGCGAAGGGGTGGGCGCGATAGATACGCTCAACCGCTCTATCCAGCGCGTTATGCGCTTTCCTGAGTTCATAAGGCATAACGAGGCTGTCGTACAGGGCTGCAAGCGTATCGTTAGGGAAAAGGGCGCGGGCATCCAAAACCTTCTGCGCCAGCCCCCCAAGTTTCGTCTTCTGCGCCTCCGTCAAGGTAGGCATGGGGAAGGTGTTGTAGACTATCCCGATAGAGTAGCGATAGCGACTCTCCAATTTGCCTCCGACAGCCCGTAACCACGCCATATTCATTCGCGAAGTGAGCATACCGAACAGCCATAAAGAGGCATCGGGCAGAACAAATACTAAATCGCTAGGCACAGTCGGGGGATAGAAAAAAGCGATAGGAACATACTCGCGCCGTTCCGAACTCACTTTTGGTATCGCCAAAAACGGGGTAGCGGGAATTACGTTGACATGGTAGCGGTCGGGAGTCGTCGCTAGGGCGCGGGTGGCGGGGCTTTTGCTCTTCAAGCGATATTCGCGCACCCTGTCCAGCCGCTCTTTCGCCAAAGGTATGTCGCGCAGTTCCGTAGGCATTGCGTCGTGCAGGGCGAGAATATACCTTATCTTGCCGTTTATCAGCTCCTCCGCCCCAATAAACGGGCGCATGAATCGCTCCGCTTGCGGCTCCGCCTTCAAGAAGGCTTCGCGCTCCTCCTCCGTAAATATCAGATGTCCGCCGTCTATCGGCTTGGAGCCTATTATCAGTTGCGGTAACCCATTCAGCGGGCGATTCGCTTCGCGGACGATAGTGTGCGGGTCGGCGAGTTTGGAAGCGTCTATCAGGTAGGAGGAGATTTTGCTCTGCGAACTCTCGAAGGGGTCTCCCTTGATGTCGGAGTAGGTGAAAAACCGTTTCTCTTTCGGCTCGTCCTCGCTTCGCGTCAGCCCCAATATCACCACGTGAACATGAGCCACGCCACGCGCCTCGCTTCCCCATGCAAAGGTTGTATGCGCGAAACTAATCTCCATGCGGTATTTGTGGAAGAGGCTTGTCCACAACTGCGCGACCTGCTCGCCCTGCGTAATGGAGTTCGTCGCCACGAAGCCAATCTGCGCCCTGCCCTTGCGGGCGTACTCGCTCCCCTTCAAAAACCACGCCGTCACATAGTCCAGCGTCCCCCCGCTATTGCCGAGTTGCGCGATTCGGATGACCTGCTCCCGCTGTTTCGGGGTCTGATACTTCGCACCCACAAAGGGGGGGTTGCCTAATAGATAGTCGCACCTCTCCGCAGGGAGGAGGTCTTGCCAGTCCATCTCTAGCGCGTCGGCGTGCCGGATATGAGGCGAGGTGACGAGCGGAATTCTCATGTAGAACTGCCCGAACTCCTGCGAAACGCGGTTATTTTCGATGTGGTCCATCATCCAGAGCGCGACTTCCGCGATTCGCGCCGGAAACTCGCTAATCTCTATTCCGTAGAACTGCCCTACGTTGAGGCGGACGCGCTGTTCGATGTCCGTCACCAGTTGCGCCCTGTCCGGGTGGATTTCGCGTAGGAGTTGTAGCTCCAACTCCCTCAGTTCACGATAAGCGATAACCAGAAAGTTGCCGCACCCGCAAGCCGGGTCGAAGAAGTTCAGCCTCGCCAACTTAATATGAAAGGCTTCGAGGGCGGCGCGTCTTCCGTTGTCTCGCCTATTTTTGAGCCTCTGAAACTCCTCCCGCAACTTGTCCATAAAGAGCGGCTCAATCACTTTGAGAATGTTGCGCTCGGTAGTGTAGTGCGCCCCCAGCGCCCTGCGGTGGTCTTTATCCATAACGGACTGAAACAGCGCCCCGAATATCGCAGGGGAGATTTTGCTCCAGTTGAAGGCGCAAGCATCCAATAACTGCTGACGCATCTCTTTGTCGAAACGCGGAATCCTGAGCCTTTCAGCAAACAGTTCGCCGTTGATATACGGGAATGCCAAAAAGTCTTCCGACACTCCCTTCTGCCGCTCCTCTTGCGTCTCATTCAATACCTGAAAGAGTTCCGCTAGGCATAGCCCTGTGTCGCTTCCATCTTCCGCCGTTCGATTCGTGATAAGTTCTTGAAAGGCATCGCGCTCGAAGATGCCCGTATCGTCCGCGAAGAGGCAGAACAGAGTTCGCACCAGAAACGTCTCTAAATTGCGCCCCCGATAGCCCGTACTCTCTAGCGAGTCGTGAAGTCTTCCCATCAACTCGGAGGCTTCGATATTCACGGGGTCTTGGTCTCGAAAGGTTCGCTTTTCGCGCCCGATGATGAAGCCGAACTTCTCGATATGCTCGGTAAGTTCGTTCAGGCGGAAACTACTCTCTTCCGCCGTTTCGAGGTCGTAGAGCGCGAAGGTTTGGAAATCGCAGACGAGGACATAGCGCGGCAGTTCCGCCTCTTTGAGGTTAGGGAAGTAGTCGAAAGCCTGCTCTTTCGCGTTGACAAGGCTTCGCCCCGCGCTCTTCTGCTCCACCAAAAGAACGCCCTTCCAGAAGAGGTCTATGAAGCCCTGCTTGCCGCCCAGTTTCTTGACGGATTCTTCAAAGGTCGCCACTCTTCTCCGCGAGACCCCGAAAACCTCGAAGAACGCATTGTAGAAACTCTGCGACTCCCCGCGCTCATAGCGGGCGTTTCCCCACTCTTCGGAGAATGCGGCGGCGTTTGCGCGTATCTGGTTCCAACTCAGTTGAGCCATTTTGTGTCCTGTACTGTTTTAGCGATAGTAGACCTTTTGCACTCTCAAAAGCCCCCTGATACCGGAAACGCCCACTCTCTAAATTCGCTCAAAGAAGCGCATCTTCTCCCAGTCCGTCACTACTGCATCGAATTTGCTCTGTTCTGTTTTGAAGTAGTGCAGGTAGTGTTCTGGATTTCAGGGCTGAGTATGAGGTTCCTCGCTAGAACTCTTCCCGATACTCTTCAAGCCTGCGCGTGAGTTGAGCAAGATTTTCATTGCGAAGCTTAATGAGCAGGTCGTCTATCGTTTGGGAAGGGTGCGTCAATCCGGCGATTTGGTCACGCACTGCCGCCACAAAAAGCGGAGGGTCATCGTCAAAGAGTTCGCACAAAAACACGTCGGGGTGTATTGCGCGGATATTGTATTCTCGTAAAGTTCTTGCAGGAAAATCAGAGAGGTTGAAAGTCACGATGGTTGGACATTCACAGGCGATGGCGGCGGCAAGGATATGGCGGTCATTTTCATCAGGCAAATTGAGGGCGGGAATAAGCGTCTCGTACTCTGGCACATGGTAATCTCTGCCGTTTCGGTTCATTAAATCGCGGGTGCGCTCTACTTGTACGCGGGTCAGGTCTGAGCGATTGTGAAGTAGATTCTCTATCCATTCCGTGTGAATGCGTTCCGTCCATTTGGGCTGAAATGCAAGTCGGATTGTCAGCCTCATCAGGAGGTCTCGCATCGTTGCAGAGTAGAGCAAGCAGGCATCTAAAAGAGCGAAAGGCTTACCGTCCATCAGTAAAGCCCTAAGCGTTGCGCTTCCTCCGCAAGTTCGTTCATATCTCGGGTGGCTTGTTCCTGATACTCTCGGATATAGGCAAGAACGTCTGCGGCTTTCACGCGGCGGTAGATTCCCACAGTTCGATACGGTATTTTCCCCTCTTCCAGCAATTTGATAAAATAGGGTCTGGACACGCAAAGTAACTCCGCGGCTTGTTGGGTGGTCAGTTCCGCCTGAATGGGCACGAGTGAGACCGCATTGCCCTTTGCCATTTCCTGCAAGCCATTTAAGAGCAGGCGAACGGCGGCAAGGGGCAAAACAAACTCAGCGTCCTGGTTGTCTGTAGTGTGAAGGTGAATATGTATTTCGTTTTGCGTGTTATCAAGGTCGAGTCCTGCCAGCACGCGTTGCGAGGTACGGGCAATCTCGGTCTCTTTTTCATTCGGGGCAATCATTTCGGTATTATGGGCAAGAGCAAACATGATATTACTCCTCTCAAGGGAGGGATTCCCTTCTATATAAGGATACCTCAAGTTCGCACTGGGCGCAATCCTCGAAATAGTCGAAACACGCTTAGCGATGTGTTGGCTCCTGATGTCTCTAAATCCGCTCGAAGAAGCGCATCTTCTCCCAGTCCGTCACCACCGCATCGAATTTGCGCTGTTCCGTTTTGAAGTAGTGAAGGTAGTGTTCGATGACCTCCGCGCCGAACGCCTCTCGCAGAAACGCGCTCTTTTCTAACTCCGCTATCGCTTCGTGGAGGTTGGAGGGGACACGAGTGAGGTTGTTCGCCTGATAGATGTCGCCCTCAAAAACGTCGGGCGGCTCTATGCGGTTGCGTATGCCGTCCAGACCCGCGGCAATGGAGGCGGCGAAGGCGAGGTAGGGGTTCGCGTCCGCGCCCGGAATACGGCACTCGATGCGAAGCGAGGAGCCATGCCCCACCATGCGAAAGCCCGCAGTGCGGTTGTCCACGCTCCACGCAATACCCGTCGGTGCAAACGAACCGGACTGAAACCGCTTGTATGAGGCGACATTGGGCGCATAGAAAGCGGTGATTTCGCGGGCGTGGGCTATCCAACCCCCGACGAAGTGGCGAAAAATCTCGGTCACTTGTAGAGGAGGTAGAGGGGTATCTCCGGCGCAGAGCGATTTGCCCGTCTCTCTATCCCACAGGCTAAGATGAATGTGCATCCCAGAGCCTGCCTGCGTCTCGTCCCACTTCGCCATAAACGTCACCGCCTTGCCGTTTAGGTAGGCAATCTCTTTCGCGGCGTGCTTGTAGAGGGCATTTCTATCGGCTTGCACAAGGGCTTCCGAAAAACGCAGGTTTATCTCCTGCTGACCGGGTCCCCACTCGCCCTTACTGGTCTCGACAGGCGCACCGCTCTTTTCAAGGTGGTTGCGAATCTCGCGGACAAGCGGCTCCTCTTTTGTTCCTTGCAGAATATGATAGTCTTCGATGTAGGAGCCGGCGGTTTTCAGATTCTGATAACGCTTTTCTCGCGCCGATTCGTAGGTTTCGTTGAACAGGTAGAGTTCAATCTCCATGCCCGCCATTACCTTCAAACCCAATGCGTCTGCGCCCTCTAACTGCCTCTTCAACATCTGACGCGGAGCCACCTCTACGGGCTTGTCCTGTTTATCGTTGTGTAGGTCGCAAATGATAAGAGCAGTTTTGGGTAGCCAACTCACAATGCGTAGCGTGCTGAAATCGGGGACGCAGTGAAAATCACCATAGCCCGACTCCCAACTCGTAAATTTATAGCCGGGAACCGGATCCATCTCCATATCGCAAGCGAGCAGGTAGTCGCAAGCGTGTACCCCGCCCTCCGCTACGTGGTCAAGGAAAAAAGAGGCGGTCACGCGCTTCCCTACAAGCCGCCCGTACATATCGGGGAAGACTACCAACACGGTGTCAATCTCGTCGCGGGTTATCGCTTGTGCCAACTCTTCGAGTGTTAGTAGCCCTTTAGGGGTGGTTTCCGACATCATTTCGCTCCTATGTTAAGAGTGGAAGGGGTTCTCACGGGGTGAGGTCTAGGCTGTATAGTTCGGCGTTATGAGAAAAGATTCCTGCTCAACGATTCATTCGATGAAGTGTAGCGTCTTCCCGAACGGGCTAATAGGCTCTAAACACTCTCTTTTTGAGAAGACGCGGCACGCCAACCCTTTTTTAGCGGGGGCTTATGACTTTAGCCCTCTCAAGCTTTCGTACTGCTCTGGAGAGAGTTGCTTGCGGAGGGTTTCCCAGTGGCGCGGGGGACTGGTGGGTTGTTGTTGAAAAAGGAAGCCGCCATCTCCATAGGAGAGCGTCCCGCGCTCTTCATAGCCCTCCCACCCTAAGTTGCGCCGCGCCTCTAACATAGACTGAATCAGGGAATCGCGCATATCGCACCAGCCCGGCTTCTGCTTCACCCACTCCGCCCCCGTACTCTCGTAGCCCTCCGCAAAGACCTCATGCGCGAGATAGTGGATATAGAAGATACGACGCTGAGCGGCAGAGAGGTTTGCACGGGAGCCGTGCGGCGTAGAGAGCGCGTGAAAGAGGACATCCCCCGCCTCCATCTCTAGAGGAAGTGCGCCGCTTTCGGTAAAGAGCTGTTCGGCTGTTTTATGGGAAAGGTCTACGTGCCCGACGAGGTGATGCCCCGGTATCGCCCAGACACAGCCGTTATCGGGACCGGAGTGGTCGAGATAGATGTCGGTAGTAAAGTTTGGAACAGGGTAGGTCTCCGTGCGTGAAGTGTCGCCCCACTGGGTTCCATAAGGTGGATCTTGATGCCATGCTACTTCGGCACCGCTGTTTGCAAGCTTGACAACAAGTGAATCGTTCCAGGGAAAGAACGCCTGTCCTACGCACTGCCCAATCGCCTCTAGTAGGTCGGGGTGAACGGTGACAGCGCGAAAAATATCTCCACGCGACCATATCCTCTCAGAGCGCCAATAGACAGGCTCGCCTTGTGGACCGGGAGCGTAGAGGTGGTGATCGCCTTGCCTTGCCACGCCCTGTGCCTGCACTGCATCCACCGCCTCTTTCAGCAAACGCAGCTCTTCCCCTTGAAACAGTTGGCGCATTATAAGAAAGCCGTTTTGATGAAAAAAATCGATCTGCTCTTGAGTCAACATTGTTGTACTACCTCCAACGCTTTTTTCGATATTTCAGAGGCTCTTTCCTGCTAACAGGGGTGTAAAAAGAGATGCCTCTAGCCGAAAATGTAGAGGCTTCGATTTTTGAGATTGGGAGAGTATGAATGGATTATAAACACCTAGAGACACAGTTAGCGCGTGCCAGCACGCTTCCGATACTACCCCATGTTACGCTACAACTATTAAAACTAGCGGACAGCCCTAATGTGGGTACGAAAGACTATGAGCGCGTGATAATGCAAGACCCTGCTATGGTAGCAAAACTGCTTAGAATGGCGAACTCTCCGTTCTTTGGCGGCGGCGGGCGCATCTCTTCGCTTCAGCGTGCTATTCTGATGCTGGGGGTTGAGACGGTTCGCTCGATCTGTATTATGGTCTCTCTTCAATCTGGGAGTTCTACTCGCAAACCGGGCAGGCATTTCAATATCGCGGAGTTCTGGCAACACTCTATTGCTGTGGCGTGTATGTCGAAGGTTGTTGCTATGATTAAAAAGTATCCTAAGCCGGAGGAGGCGTTTCTGGCGGGGCTGATGCACGATATAGGGAAACTGGGTATTGCGCTGTTTTTGCCAGAAGAGTCTTCACAAGTTTTCCAACAGCGGAGTAGCACAACTCTCTCCGATTATGAGATAGAGCAGGAGAGCTTAAAGATAACTCATGAGGAGGTTGGCTACGAGATAGCGACGCGCTGGCAACTGCCGCCTATCTACTGGGGGGCAATTTCTCATCACCACTCACCTCTGGACAGTGGAGCATCTTCGGATGACCTAGCCCTGTATGTTCATGTAGGTAATGCACTGGCTTATGAGTGCGGGCTTGGTTTTGGGCATCAGGGAGAGGCAAACCGCATTAATCCGGCGGTACAAGCCCTTGTGCAGATAGATGAAGAGCAGTACTCTCGTATCTGTACTACAGTCTATGAAGAGGTTCAGAAGCTAGTACACTCCATCTCTTCTGGGGCGCAGGCGGCATAAGCGTCAAGAGCGAATCGTCAAGCCGTCGTAGGATAGCTCTACGTTTTCAGGAATCTGCGCGTTCACCGTATCGTGGTCGAAGTGGTGTGAGAGATGCGTAAGGTAGGCGAACTTGGGTTTGACCTCTGCAATCACCTCCAACGCTTGATAGAGACCAAAGTGGGTAGGGTGCGGGTCGAAACGCACAGCATCCAGTAGTAGCACATCTAGCCCGTAGAGTCTCTCCATGGCATCAGGCGGGATATGGCTGACATCTGTGACATACGCCGCAGAGTAGGCGGGGCTGTTTTCTGTGGCGGGCTGATCGAAGCGATAGGAGAGTACGGGTAACTTCCCATGAAGCACGTAGAACGACTGGACATTTAGCCCAAACAGGGAGAAATCGCGCTCTACCTCTTGTAGGCTGACACGAGGCTTGCCCCCTCCAAGCTGAGTCTGTTTGAAGATATAGGGGTAGATGCGCCGAATATCCTCAAGCGTCTCTGCGTCGCCGTAGACGGGAAGCTCTTTTCCTGATAAGTCGTTGAACCTACGAACGTCGTCTAGCCCGAAGATGTGGTCGGCGTGCGTATGGGTGAAGAGAACGGCATCGACTCTGGAGACATTGAAGGTGAGACACTGTAGGCGCAACTCTGGCGTGGTGTCTATCAGAACAGTCTCTTCGCCGTTCCGCACGAGGATAGAGGGGCGATATCGGCGGTTCTTGGGGTTCGACGATCTGCACACCTCGCATTCACAGCCTATCATGGGTACTCCGTGCGAAGTTCCACTTCCTAATACCAGTATCTCCATACTATATTCCTTTATAACTACTAGGGCTTATCTCATAGAGAAAAGCAGAATCACCTTGCAGACAAGTCCTTCTCCCTGCTCTCTCCATTTCGGGGAGAGGGATGCCCGTAGGGCAGGCTGACTGGGGTATGTACGACTTCTGTATTCAAAAAAGTGTATCGCTATACAGAACTGCCTATAGGTCAAGCCTTTCTCCCGAATCGGGAGAAAGGTGTCCGCAGGACGGAATGAGGGACGGTACTAGTAAGCCTCCCATATCTCAAACCTCTCCCATACATACCCCAATGAGCGCAGGGCAGAGTGAGGGCTGAGTAGTTAGGAGAGAGGTTTGCTCCTCACAAACTCTGTTCCGTCTGCCCCTGTTTCTGCGCGTTTTCAGCGAGAGGCGCGGGTCTGGCAAGTAGCCTTTTGGCTTCCGTCAGGAGGAACTTGACATCTTGGAACGGCTCGAAGCGAATCTCTTGCCAGCGCACTTTCCCCGCTCCATCTATCAAGAAAAGCCCGTGTAGGGGAGTCTTCTCGAAGTCGTCATAGGCACGAAACGCTTTGAAAGACCTCTTGCTTGCGTCGGCGAGCGTGGGGAACGGAAATACCGGCTTTGCTCCAAGGTTGGACATGAGTTTGGGCATCCCTTGTTGCCCTTCCGAATTCACTGCGACGAGAGAGATACCGGCTTTCTCAAACTCGGCGGCTAGCGGCACAAAGGCACTCAGTTGCGTCATGCAGTGTTCGCACCCATTTCCGAGGTAGAAGACCACCACGAGAGGTTTTCCCTGCTTGCGGTAGTCAGACAGGTTGACTTTTCGGAGATTGCTGTCTTGCAGAGTAATATTTGGTGCGGTGGAAGGTTCCCAGCGAAAAGAGCCTAGTCGTGCCATAAGTTGCTGATGCTCTGCGGTGTCTACCGCTTTTATGCGCCAGTCTGTTGGATAGCCGAACTCTTTTGCAATGGGAGCCATCTTTACCAAGAGGGGAGCCTCAATGTCTGCATCGGAAGCCGCTTTTCTCAGTTTCTGGAAATAGGTTTTCGCCTCGTCTCGTTTTCCCACACGATACAGCACTTCGATGAGCGTTGCGAAACGCTCTACCTGATTGTCATCCTGCGACATCGCCTCCCGTGCTAACTTCTCCGCCTCTACCATCTCACCTAAAGCGAGGTTCACACGGGCAGAGCGGCATTTGGGCATCGATTTGGCGGAGGCGAACTGCTTTTTCGCTTCGGCAGTGTCTTTTGCGTAGAGTGCTTTATAGCCGCGCACCTCCGCAATAGATTTGGCGAGTTCGGCATTATCGGGTTTCGCTTCGCGGAGTGCTTCCAATTCGTTTAGATACTGTTGCCCTGCCGTCGTGTTTTCCATACCGAAGGAGGCGATTGCAAGGAGTTGTAGCCGCTCTGCCTTTTGAGCGGGTGTTTTGCCCTCTTCGAGATACCCCTGCGCGTTCAAAGTAGCTACTTCCTGCCATAGTTCATGGTTGTAGAGGGTCTCGATGAGGCGTAGATGCCCGTAGTAGGCACTTCCGCTAAAGGATTCGACATTATTGTAGCGGGGATGGCGCGGCAACTCTATCATGTTTTTGGCAAGTTCGATAGCGTCGTGAACGCGCCCTATGTAGCCGAGATTTTCGGTTAGCCATTGACTGTTGTGGGCGTAGTTGTGTATCTGGTCGGGGATGAGTTTATCTGTCATCAGGTAGTGGTTATCTACCCTGACCGCCGCTTCTTGTGCGAAGACTGCTTCGCGGTATTGGCGTATACCAGAGAAGATGTGCCCCTGCATATGCCACAAGTGGGCTATACCGACACCAGAAAGCCCACACAACCCTGCCGAATCGAGTGCTTTCTTTCTATCTTCTACGGAGGAGTCCCAGAGATGAATACGGTAGTGGTGAATGGGGTGCGAGGGATTGACCGCCAGCACCTGCTTCATCAGTGCGTCCGTCGTTTCGCGGGTCTGGTTTGGCTCGGCGTTGCGCCAATCCAATAGCGCGTGCGCGAGAAATGCCTTCGCCTCTATATCGTCAGGATACTGATCGACAAGGCTATGCAGCTCACGGAGGTAGTTGGCTTTGCGGGTCTTTTCGCGGTCGGGCATTTTGGAACCGGCGGTGTGGAAATCGTAGACAGACTGGAGCCACACCTTCTCTCGTGCGCTGACTCTATTCAGATGCCGCATGGCAAGTGTGAGTGTGTCCTTTACCAGTGAGTCGTTTCCAAAGCGGGTCATGGCGATACCCCAGTAGCCCATCGCGCACTGCGGGTCTAGCGCGACGACTTTACGGAAGGAGCGTTGTGCTTCGAGGTACCAGTAGCCGTGCAACTGCCCCACCCCTTGCTCGAAGAAGCGTTGCGCCTCTCGGCTAGTTGTGGTTATCGGGAAGACGATTTTTGGCATTCCGCGCATAAGGTAGGCTTTTTCGCGGGCAATGTCGTCGAAAGCCCCTCCTAGTGCAGAGTGCCCGTAGGCGTGGGCAGGGCGTGGGTCTGGAACGGCGTTCGCAGGGGCTTTTTCTTGTGCGAAGGCGGGGCGCGTGAGCAGTAGCACAGGGAGGGCAAACCACTTAGCTATGCGTCGCGGGGTTGAATAGTGATGTGTTTTTGTGATGGTCATGGTCTCTCTCCTATCGGTTACGCTAACGGCAGTACAGCGCAAACGCTGTTTTAGCGTTTGCGGTATATTCGCCGGCTCCTCATTTTCGCCCAGATACCCCGGAGGATAGACGCTTCCTTCTGAGTAAGCCCCAGCCCTTCACAAAGAAGCGTTTTATCGGTAATATCCAGAACTTTCTCTATCTCTTTTGCACGGAGAAGAGCGTCTAGATGATTTATGTCAAGGCGTTCCGCCATCGCTAACGGAATAGGTAAATCTTCCGCTTCGCTCGGTTCAAATGTAAGCACCCCACCCCCATAACTACGCCCTGTCACCTCTGAAAATGCAAAGGTAAGCGAGTTAAGGAATGCCGCGACGACGTTCTTGCAGTTGGCATTGTCTCGGAATCGCACACGGTGAATTGTGTCGGTGCAAGTCGCCCCTGAATGGTTCAATATTAATTTTGGATAACTATGCACTTGGCGTAACATAAAGGCATCGGGAGTCCAAATGGACGGCACTACATACCAGCGTTTACGAATGCGGCATTTGTACCCTGTGTTTATCCCTGCCTCCTCTCCTTCTTGCAGAAAACTTTGAACAGAGATTGGCAACTCCTTCGCGTCTATATCAGCAGGTCTAAATAAGAAGGTAGGGTACTGTTTTTTTACATTTTCACACCAGTCAGTCTCAGTGAAAACCGCCCCTTCTAGGTGATTTGAACGAGTTACGACAGGGTGCGTTAAGTCTCCAATCTCCTTTTGAGATACCTTCTCTTCACTGAGTACAAAGAAACTGTTTTCTCCAGTCACAATCCCCACATCCACATCAATCACCGATCCAGAGCGAACGACTTTCGGATGGCAACGAAGAGTTCTCAGTAGTTCTATTTCGCTTTGGTCGAGAAAGTATTGCGTCCATTTTTCGCGTGTATGATCCAGAGGCTTTACATCGGATTCCAAAACGGAAGAGGTTTCCCAATTCTTTAGGGCGTGACAATCCTCCAACTCAATAACACGGATGCCAGCCTCTCCTTTTTTTTCGCGTTCACACAGTATTAGCACTATCTCCTGCTGTATGTCCTTGAAAACGAGTTTCCTAAAGGTTAGGATAGTAATCTGATGATAAAAGTTACTAAGAAATAGACGTATCTCCGCAGCATAACTTACTTGAAACAGTTCCGCCGGAATTACCATCGCGAGGCGACCAGAATCTTTCAGTAGTAGCGTTGAGGCTATAAGAAATGGAACCCATGAGTTCGTTAGGCGATTAGGGTGTAACCCTGCCCCTCTCATCAGTTCACACGCGATTGTGCGTTGCGTCTCTGGAAAGTTTTGATAGCGTATAAACGGTGGATTACCAATAATAGCATCGAAAGAGCGACCTGAGCGAGTCACTGTATTCAGCAAGCGTTCATCAAACAGGCAGGATTGGCAGTAGGCGAAAAAATCCCCATTATGTATCTGGTTCGCCGCCTTGGGGATTCCTGCATCCTCAAGACGCTTCGTCGCTTTACAGGCTTCCTCCTTATCGAACTCCACGCCATGCAGGAGGCGAGCGATATTTGGGTACGTCGCTCCACGCTCACGCAAGGTAGCACTTGCCGCCACAAGCAAATTCCCATCGCCACAACTCGGTTCAAGCACATGGTCTCCAGAGGAACGAATAGCCCATTTCGCTAGGAAGGCGGCAATGATAGGCGGAGTATAGTAACCTCCTCTAAGTTTTTTATCGGAAAGCGTTGGTTTCATTACTGGTTCTCGTGGTTTTCTGTCGTAGTTATCTCGATTAATAACTCAAGGTCGCTACCCGCAACTTCATGCAATCGCCCAACTTTGCTTTGTAGTTCACGAAGTAGAACTGTATATTCGCGAGTAAGCGGTGTTTTCGAGTGAGGCGTACTGGCGGTAACTATTCGGGTATTCGTTTCTATGAGGCGATGAACCAATGCAACTATCTCATCATGCGCCATCCTATCTTCCGATATAGAAAAGTCGAGAGTTCGGATTGGTATATTCGCGATAAATTGCTTCCCATGTGATACATACCCTCCTCTAAAGACGCTGGAACGGACGCGCACCATGAGTTCCACTAATGGGTGGGACAGGATGGCTTGCAGATAGTGTAGCGACATCTGATTTCCCGTTTTCGGAACCAAAGCGTAATAAGGGCCATTACCCCCGCCCGTAAAAACGATATTCTCATTGTCGTAAGCATAGCGAGGTTCGGTAGTAAGCACCTGCCATACGAGTTTAGGCGAACCATTAAACCGTGTCAAACTTTGTGAGCGACCATAGCGATACCATGCCTCTGGATACGTAGGTTTCATACTGCGTTGTGATAACTCCTCACGACTAGCACTGAGATATGCCCAACATTGGGGGAAATCGCGTTGCATCTCATCAGGAGAGTAGGGAATTGCCCTACCACCCTCTATCTTGTAGGGGAAGATGATGTCACTATCTGGAACGGGAACACTAAAAGGGGCGAAGGACGCATCCAAGAAACAAGGACGCAGTATCTCGCGCTCTATAGTCCAATCTCCCCTGATAGCATCTTGAAAGTGAACGCCTTCCGCTGTTTCGCGTAACGCTCTAATAACATAGATTTTGTCACTGCTCGTTTGGATGCCAGCAAAAATATCCGCTATGTCGCCAAGTGCCTGTGTTTGGTAAGCACCTCTCCACCGTTCAAAGAGTTCGTACATAAGAGGAGAAACGAATATCCATGGGGCTTCATCCAGATTATCTGTCTTCTGTCGCTGGATTGCCCCTGAATTGCCATATCTCCAAGCGCTAACATCTGCGATATGCTCCACATCGAAATGTTCTCGCCCGTCATCACCCAGTATCAGAAGGCAAGTGTAGGTGCTTCTTCCTTGAAATACCTGTTGCACTCCAAAGTGGACAATTTGCTTGAGACACTTGTGGCGAGCCAGAAGGCGGCGTAAAGCCGTTCCAGCCTTGATAGTAAGGAACTTATGGGGAACGATATACCCCAAACTACGATGCGGCTTTAATAGTTCAAGCCCCCGCTCAATGAAAAGCGTGTACTTATCAAAATTGTCGCTTTTAGCCGTCTCATAAGGAGAATGGGCGCTTTTGTAGTACGCAACTTCCTGTGCAGAATAGCGCACCATGTTCTGGATACGAATGTAGGGCGGGTTCCCTACTATCACATCAAATCCCCCTTCGCGAAAGATATGCGGGAATGCGTCCCTCCAGTCGAATGGTTGTCTACCAAACTATTGCCGCACTGAACATTACGATTGAGATTAGGCAATGCCCTCGCCTTTGAGTTCGCCAAGTGAGTGTCAATAGTCGCGGCGTTTTCCCCCTCAAGCGTCTTGAGCATGAGACTGAATCGGGCAATCTCAACCGCCTGCATATCAATATCCACTCCATAAATGTTGTTGACGAGGATACGCTGTTTTTCCGCTAGGCGTAGGCGAATTTGCCCACTTCTGAAGTCAAGAACATGGGATTTGTGCTTTTCAATACCATCGTTCACATACCACTCCAAATGATAATCTACCAGATATTCGTAGGCGGCAAGCAAAAACACACCATAACCGCAAGCAATATCAGCGACACGCAGAGTAGATAACTCAGCTGGAGAGCGTCCTTCACACAGCGGTTGGAGTGTGCGATTGATAATCTGGTCAACAATGTATTTTGGAGTCGTGACGACACCGCCCGATTGCCCTATTTCCGGCTTTTCTACGAACTGGATGCTACCCTCATCGCTCAAGACTATTTGTCGTGCAAGGAACTGCTCATAAATATCCCCAAGCACATTTGTTTCTACAGCGGAGAAGTCGTAGGAGCTACGTGGAAAGTACAGTTCGGAGAAAATATCTATCAATAAATCGCTACTAACATCAACTTTTAGGGAAAGGCTATCCTCAACGAAATCAAACAGACCTGAATTATAACGCCTATCCGCTTGTATAAAAAGCTCCTTCAAGTCGTCATAGGTTTGCACCGCTTTTAGAGCCTCATAGGATATCCGCTCCCTATCTTCACAAATACGCAAAAAGATAATGCGGTTAATAAGGCGTTGGACAAGAAAATCCAACTCAACAGCGCCTAATACTGGGTTTGTTTGTGCAAGGCTATTGGCAAGGCTTTCGCGCCATCGTTCAATTTGACTCAAGAAATACTTATCAAAAGGCTCAGTTCCACTCCGTAGTTGGGCGACGCTAAACCTAGCATCGAATTGACCTGAGTTAATGGACTCCCATGATAAATCGTCGTATATCTCATCAAAGCGTTGTAGAAACTGCTCGTAAGAGTAGACCTTTAGACGTGAAACATTCGCATCATCATCAGACTGTGGTCGAAGCCGACAGTCATAAATTATGAGTTTGTCGAAATTGGTAAGCACAGAAACCGCTGTACCCGCGTTCCAGCCATACCTCCGCAATTGAAAAGCGGCATCTTTAGAGGATATTACCGACACGCAGGGCTTTTTCGCTTCAATGAAAAGTTTACGCTCACCTCCAACCCGCAGTGTATAGTCTGGCTTTTTGGACATCAGGCGCGTTTTTCTTGTTCTGAACATCCCACCCAAGAGATTCTAAAAGGTCATTCAGAAAATCCGTTCGTAGATGCGTCTCGTTGTAGAGCGAGGAGGGGCGGGTGTAATCTGTGTAGTTCGCACGAAAGCGCTCTACTAGAGTTTCTACACGCTGACGACCTGCTTCTCGACTAGACATCAACGGTTTTTCCTGTGCGTGCCGACTCGTATATCGCCTCCATCACCTGTACCACGTAAGCACCATGCGCGGGCGTTGAGTAGAGGCTATCGCGCCCAAGTATCGCGTCAGCGAAGTTGGCTACGGGCGTGGAGACGGGGGGCAAATCGTCTTCCGTAAAAGACTGGGCTTCTTGCCCTTGTACCTGAATGGTTGCTTTGAAATCGAAATCCCGAACCGTTGCCGTTCCCTTTGTGGCTCCAAAAATATGAAGTACGCGCCGCTCTGAGAACGCACTGTCTCCTATTGAGGTTAGGCTGACCACTGCGCCGTTCTCCATCTCAAAGCAGACTACGGTACGCGCATCAGCGGGAAGAGTGTCCATTATAGCACTGACTCGCTTCACTTTCAGGTCGGTAAGCCAGAGTAGCTGTGAGACAAGGTGTGAGCCTCCATCGATGAAATAGCCGCCTCCATTCAACGCCACATCTGCCCGATAGAGAGAGGGACGCACTACGCCAGACATTGAATCGGGCATAGGGCTACGCCCGAAGAGGGCGGAGGCGGAACCCGTCCAGTACATTGTGGCGGTTTCAAGGTCTCCTATAGTGCCATGTCGGAACGCGTTGCGTATGGCGTGGCAGTGCGCCCAAAACGGTGGGTTTACGGCGGTAGATATAAGCCGTTTTTGTTGCGCGGCGAGGTCGAGAAGCTCATACGCCTCTTTAGATGTCAGTGCCATCGGCTTTTCTACAAGGACATGAAGCCCCCTCAAGAGGGCAGCACGCGCCTGTTCGTAGTGAAGTGCGTGGGGGGTGGCAATGAGAACTGCATCGAGTGCGGCACTCTCTAGCATCTCTTGCCAGTTGGCAAAAGTCTGCTCTGGTGCTAGCCCGAAGTGGTCTGCTATTTTTTGTCTTGCCTCCGCATCGCGCCTACTGATAGCAGAGAGGGTAATGGTAGGCGTTCTGAGGCAGTCGGGAAGATGGCGGCGGGAGGCGAACCAGCCTGCTCCAATCACGCCTAATCGAACAGTGGATAGGGTTTGGGACATTAATACTCTCGGAATTTGGGGTATTCTTCTATAGGAAGGATGCACGTGCCTTAACGTGTACATTACCTACATTATACCAGAAGCAGAAGCCCTCTCGCAGGTGCGGGAAGATCTGACAGGAGATAGGCATACGCGATGAAGATTATTATGCTTTCTTGGGAGTATCCTCCGAAGATAGTGGGTGGGATTGCACGGCACGTTGAAGAGATTGCGTGGTCGCTGGCGGCGATTCCGGGGCTAGAGGTTCACGTTGTGACCTGCGACTTCCCTAATGCTCCCGATAATGAGGTAACGCGGGGGGTTCATGTTCACCGTGTTGCGCCCCACGAGTCGCCGGGCGGTTACTCTGATTTCGTTCACTGGGTACATCAGCTGAATGCGGCGATGCACGACAGGGCAGAGGCTCTTATTGAGGAATGGCTTGCGCCTAAGCGCAAAGGGAGTGCCCGAAAAGACCCCAAGAAGCTGACCGCGCAAGAGGGGATTATTCTACACGCGCACGACTGGCTGGCTTTTTTTGCGGGTGTTCGCCTCAAGCACACCTATCGCCTTCCGCTTGTCGCTACCATACACGCCACAGAGTACGGGCGCAATTCGGGTATTCATAACGACCTGTCGCGCTATATTCATAACATTGAGCAGGAGCTGATTACAGAGGCGTGGCGTGTAGTGGTCTGTACGAACTTTATGCACAATGAGCTGACGACCGCCCTCAACACCCCAAGTGATAAGCTAGACATTATCTATAATGGGGTTGCGGCAGACAAGTTTCAGTTCGATTTTCCAGAGGAGGAGCGCATAGAGTTTCGGAGCCGCTTTGCCCTTCCTTATGAGAAAATTGTGATGTTTGTGGGGCGTGGCGTGCGCGAGAAGGGGGCGCAGGTACTGATTGAGGCTCTGCCGAAAATCCGCTCGCAGTATAAGTTTACGAAGCTAGTGATTGCGGGGGGCGGCTCCAAGCAGCACTTGATGGAGCAGGCTCGATCTTTGGGCGTGGGAGACCAGACTTTCTTCACAGGCTTTATTCCAGATGACGACCTTCTGCGCCTCTATAAGGTGGCTGATGTTGCCTGCTTCCCAAGCCTCTATGAGCCTTTTGGCATTGTGGCACTGGAGGCTATGGCGGCACATACTCCTGTGGTGGTTTCGGATGCGGGAGGGTTGCCGGAGGTAGTTGAGTCAGGTGTGACGGGTACGGTGACTTATGCTGGTAATGTAGATAGCCTTGCAAGGGGTATCGTGAACGTTTTGAGAGACGATGCTCTTGCACTGGAGATGGCGGCGCGTGCTTTTGAGAAGGTGCAGACTGTTTTCAACTGGGATCTCATTGCGACACAGACAGACGCAGTCTATCAGCGTGTTTGGGAGGAGTATCGCAAAGCCGATTGGTAGTAGGTGAGGGACTTTCTAGCCTAACCGCTGTCCCCTTCTTGCTTTGTGGTTCCGGGGCAGATAGGTAGGGTCGGGGTAGATGTAGAGATCGGTAAATTGCTCCCAACTTCCCCCAAACCCCTGTCTGTCCGCCCCTGAACTACAAATAAAAGAGGATACTGGAGTACAACGATGACTATCGTTCTGGAGACAGAGCATCTTACAATTCGCCACTGGGAGGAGGAGGACGCACCTGCCCTTCTGGAGATATATCAAGACCCGGAGGTACGTCTCTATCTGGGAAATCTGGCTCAGAGTGTGGAGGAGCAGATAGAGCGATTACGCGCTATCAAGGCGCGGTACCGTGAGGGGGGTGACCGCTTCGGCTCATGGGCGATTGTGGACAAGACGACGGGTGAGCTGGTGGGCGCGGTCATGTTGAAACCTCTGCCTGGTCACGATGAGATAGAGGTGGGCTGGCATCTGGGGCGTTCGGCATGGGGCAAGGGCTACGCAACAGAGGCAGGACGCGCCTGCATTCAGTACGGCTTTAACCAACTGGGCTTGACACGCATCGTTGCGGTTGTTAATCCGTTGAACACACGCTCTATCGCGGTTACGCAGAGGCTTGGTATGCGTCCGGAAGGAACCGTAACCGCTTACGAGAAGGAGTTGGCATTTTTTGTGCTTGAGCCGTAGCTAAACCTAAGCCCTACCCCCTTTCCCGCTTCAGAAAAGGTTAGCTCCGACGGAACTACTCAGCCCTCTCTCGTGGAGAATGTCAGATTTACCTTTCGTTACAAGTCCTTCTCCCGAATCGGGAGAGGGATGCCCGTAGGGCAGGGTGAGGGCTGAGTAGTTACACTGCCTCTAAGGTTTACCAAGCCTGCCATTCAACCGCCCCTTTAGCGCACTAGCGGCAGTAAGATTCCTCCCCTTTGCGAAGGAGAGGCTAGGTGAGGTTAAGTCAGGGACGGGGATTAGGTTTGGAAGCGTTAGGAGGAGTTTCTAAAAAACATATCGAATATAGCGACAATCCACTTTTGAGAGAGAACCTCTATGCGCCGAAACCTTTTTTCACTACTCACCTTGCTTGTTACGCTCTGCTCTGCCGTTAGTGCGTTCGCACAAGACGACGACAACACCCCTAAGCGTCACTCTTTTCTGTTTATGCAGTACTCTCCCAGCAACCGCATTGTTGAGTTGTCGGAGGAGGGTAAAGTTGTGTGGGAACACCCCGTACCTAGCCTTGCCGTTATGTTTGAGAGGTTGAAAAACGGGCATATTATGTATGCTTACGGAGGGAACCCCACGGGTGTACAGGAGGTAGACAAAGAGCATAAAGTCGTGTGGAACTACACGGCGAAGTGCGAGCAGGTGCTGGGCTTTAGTCGACTTCCCAATGGGAATATCCTTGTTGGCGAGCAGGGTCCTTGCCAAGCAGTTGAGGTAAACCGCGCCGGTAAAGAGGTGCGTATCACGCCCTTGACTACGAGTGAGAAGCCCGCACACCGCCAACTCCGCAGTATCCACAAACTGAAGAACGGCAACTTGCTTGCCTGCCACGAAGCCGATGCGACAGTTCGCGAAGTCACCCCCGAAGGCAAAGTCGTGTGGGAGTATCCGGGAGTGCCGAACGTTTTCGAGGCAATACGCCTCAAAAACGGGAACACGCTCATCGGCTGTGGGACTTCGGCACGAATTATCGAGGTTACACGGAAGGGTAAGATAGTGTGGGAGTTTGGCGCGAAGGACGCACCAGAGCTAGGGCTGACCTGGATAACGGGCATTCAGATATTGAAAAACGGGAATCTGATAGTAGCGAACTTCCTACGAGGTAACGAGGGACACGGTGCCCACGCTTTTGAGGTGACCCGCGACAAGCGTGTTTTATGGACGTTCACCGACCACAAACTCTCGACTCTTGTAACGATGGCGCACATCCTAGATGAGTAAGGTATTCCAGAGAATACGGGGTTTGCAAGAGATTGGGGTGCTGGTAGCCCTGATTGTGCTGATGATTGCGCTTTGGCTCACAACGACCTCTTTTCTTACGGCTCAAAACCTGCTACAGGTAGCGCGGCAAGCGTCGTACTATGGGATTATGGCGGTAGGGATGGTGTGGGTTATCTCGATGGGCGATATTGACCTTTCGGTAGGCTCTATCCTTACACTAACCAATGTGGTTACGGCGATGGCATTGCGAGGGGGTGTTCCCGTACCGATTGCACTGCTTATCGGATTAGTGACGGGCGCGGTGTGCGGGTTTTTGAATGGGGTTCTTGCCGTGTGGCTTCGTATCCCCATGATTATCGTCACATTGGGTACATTGAGCATCTATCGGGGCATTGCACTTGTTTTGTGTAGTGCGGCAGCCATTAGCCAGTTCTCGAAGGACAATCTCTTTTTCACGGTGGGAGGTGGAAACATTTTTGGCGTTCCCACCAGTGTGCTGGTCATGCTCATTGCTGGCATTGTAGGTTGGTGGGTGCTTACGCGCTCGGTAGCGGGTCGTCATACGGAGGCGATTGGCGGCAACCCTGTCGCTTCGTATCTCGCGGGTATTCCCTTAAACCGTTACCGTGTTGGCGTTATGACTCTGAATGGTACGATTGCCGCGCTCGCGGGAATTATCGCACTCGCCTTTCTACAGTCGGCAGACCCTAGTAATGGGGTTGGGTATGAACTCTGGGTGATTGCCTCCGTAATTATCGGTGGCACAGCGTTGAGCGGAGGACAAGGTTCAGTTCCGGGTGCGATTTTGGGTGCGCTGATTATCGCAGTAATACGGAACGGGCTGGTTCTGCTCGGTGCGTCTACCTACGCAGGCACTGCCGTTACGGGGGCGGTCATTATTCTCGCTGTTGCGATAGATTCTCTCGTGAAGCGCCGCGCAGTGCGGCGCAAATAGGCTTTAAGGTAACTGCCCTCAGCGGGTTATACCTCTCTCCGTTTTAGTAGAGGGGTTTGTCTGCAAGGTCAACCTATCGGTTCCGATGCTTTTTCCTTTTATGATAGGGAGAAAAGCACGGAGTCACTATCCAAAAAACTCTTCGTTGAGGAAGGCAAATTCATCATGAAACGTCTCGCTAAAGCCCTTGTTTGCTTACCCTTGTTGCTGGTGGTCTCTTGCCAGCAGAAGGACAGTGCCGCCCCATCGCCAACTCCGGCAGGGACTTCCTCTTCTTCTGCACCCAAACTGAAGATCGGCTATGTTCTGCATGGTCTCAACGACTTCACGCAGGTTATCAAGCGTGGGGCGGAGGATGCGGCTAAGGAGTTAGGAGTTGATGTTGAGGTGGTGGGTCCCGCTAGTTTCGAGGCTACGGAGGCTATCGGAATGTTTGAGGGGATGATACAGAAAAAGGTGGATGGGCTTGCGGTAATTCCGATGCCGGGTGAGGTATGGGTAAAGCCGATTAAGGAGGCGGTGGACGCAAAAATCCCCGTCGTTACGGCGAACATCACCAGTGATGGCTCTGCTTCAGAGGCATGGTTTGGGCAGGACGAATACCAGAGCGGTGTGATCCTGGCTCAGGAGATTCGCAAACTGCTTGAAGCGGACGGCAAGAAGAGCGGTAAAATCCTCGCAGGGGTCTGCAAACCGGGGGTCGCAGTGCTAGACGAGCGTTATAAGGGCTTCAAAAAGGGGATGGAGGGTGCGTCTTATTCGGTGACAGACCCCAAAGATGTGGGAACGGAGAACACCGCGAACTACTCTGCATGGGAGAATCAGGCGACAGCGAACCCTGACATGGTTGCGGCGGTGGGATTCTGTTCGATGGATATTCCTAACCTTGCAAAACTCAAAACGCGCTCGAATGGTAAATGGCTGGTGGGCGGCTACGACCTAAACGCGGAGACGCTAGAGGCGATTAAATCTGGTAACACGCAGGTTAGCCTTGGGCAACACCCATACCTACAGGGCTATTTGCCTGTTCTTGCTCTGGTGCGCCATCTTCGTGATAAGTTGCCCTTACCCAAAGGCTGGGTGAATGTGGGTACAGAGATTGTGAATAAGGGGAATGTAGACAAAGTCTACCCCCGCGAAACGAAGCGTGATGAGGAGACGAAGTGGTACGCCGACCACGTGAAGAGGAGCTTCACCGACCTTGGGACGTTGGCAAAGCCTCTGCCTAAGATGCACCCGTAGGCACAAACCACCCTCCAGCCCCCCTTTTGCCCCTGAAGTATGGGTAAGAGGGGGGCTGCTCTATTTTAATAGCAGATTCCTTGTAACTACTCAGGCTTATCTCATGGAGAACAGCAGGATCACCTCCCTGTACAAGTCCTTCTCCCGAATCGGGAGAGGGATGCCCGCAGGGCAGGGTGAGGGCTGAGTAGTTACGATTCCTTTCTGAAAGAGTATCCACCCCTTGACTACAAGTGAAACTTCTGCTACTATAGTGGCTAAGCCACGATAGGACTATTTAGTAATGCTCGTTAAAGACCCAATCTACTATCAAGTAAACCACCTGCTCAGGGAAATTATCCGCACTGGTGAGTACCATAAAGGCGACAAGTTTCTGACTGAGCGTCAGATCTGCGAACGGTTTGATATAAGCCGCGCAACAGCAAACAAAGCCCTTTCAAACCTTGTATCGGAAGGTGTACTAGAGTTTCGTAAGGGGGTAGGCACTTTTCTGAGCAGTGATCTACTCGACTACGATCTACGCGCTCTGGTCAGCTTTACAGAGAAGGCGCGGCAAGCAGGAAAGCACCCTTCTACCCAACTCCTCCGATTTGAGACACAGCCCGCAAATGAGAGGGCTGATATACTGCAGCACACGCCGGAAAAACCGCTCTACTATATGGAGCGACTTCGCCTTGCCGACTCTATACCAGTTATTTTGGAAGCCCGTTACCTTGTGCCGCACTTCTGCCCAAACCTCACTGCAGGGCTGTTGACTGGCTCTTTCTACGAGCTTTTGACGCATCACTATCACCTAGAGGTTATGGGGGCTGAAGAGGTTATTCGCGCCGTTATCCTCAGTGATGAAGAGGCGCAGCAACTCGCCGTTATTAGCGGGAGCGCAGCACTCTGTGTAGAGTCGGTAGGATACCTCAAAGGGGGGATTCCACTTTGGCAAGAGCGCACCCTCTATCGCGGTGATTCGTATGAGTTTCGGAACCACTTGGGTCCCATCAAGGGGGCGCACCCCGCTATGGGAACCCTCTGTTTGGAGGTAAAGAGATGACTAGATTACGCGATATCGGCGTGGCGATGATAGGAACGGGCTTTATGAGCGTCGTTCATATTGAGGCATTGAAGCGTATCGGGGTCTCGGTGCGCGGCATATTAGGCTCTACAGCAGAGAAGTCGCATACTTCGGCAGAGCGTCTTGGGCTTTCGGTTGCTTATGCTGATTTCGATTCTGTTCTTGCAGACTCCGCCGTTCATAGCGTGCATTTGGGGGTTCCCAACCGCTTGCACCTCCCTATGGCAAAAGCGGCGATACTCGCCGGGAAACACGTTCTTTGTGAGAAGCCGCTGACGATGCGCTCAGACGAATCGGCGGAGTTGGTGGCACTTGCGCGGCAACACCCTCACCTCGCTACAGGGGTGAACTACAACGTTCGCTACTATGGGTTGTGCCATGAGGCGCGGGCGCGGGTTCAGTCGGGAGAGTTGGGGCGTATCTTTCATATTACGGGGAGCGTTTCGCAAGACTGGCTCCTCTACGCTACAGACTACAACTGGCGCGTACTTGCAGAGGAGGGGGGCGAACTCCGCGCACTTTCAGACATCGGATCTCACTGGCTCGACCTGATACACTTCATTACAGGCTTAGAGCCTGAAGCACTCTTTGCGGACTTCACAACGGTGCATCCCCTCCGCCATCGCCCCAAAGGAGAGGTAGAGACTTTTACCAACAAACTCCAACAGGAGCAGGAGACGGAGGCTGTGCCCATCTCTACGGACGACTACGGCTCCGTTCTTCTTCGTTTGAAGGGGGGCGCACGCGCCTGTATGTGGGTGTCACAGGTATCTGCTGGGCGTAAGTACTGTATTCGGTTTGAGATTGCGGGGCAGAACAAAACGCTCTATTGGAATAGTGAAGAGTGCGAGAAGCTTTGGATAGGCTCGCGTGAATCCGCGAATCAACTGCTTATTCGAGACCCCTCTCTGCTTCACCCATCGGCTCAAGCCATAAGCGACTATCCGGGAGGGCATAACGAGGGCTACCCCGATTCGTTCAAGATGTGCTTCCGTGATTTCTACCA